>DATHLW010000241.1:0-4976 GCA_035487675.1 Mucilaginibacter sp.
AGAAGAAACCAAAGAAGTTGACGAGGAAATTTTACACATGCGTAAAATCCTTAAAACTGAATTGGTTGACCTTGACCTTTCAGTACGTGCATTAAATTGCCTTAAAGCTGCCGACATCCGCAGCCTGGCCGATTTAGTATCATACGACGTTGCTGACATGCTTAAATTCAGAAACTTTGGTAAAAAATCATTAACTGAAATCCAGGACCTGGTTAAATCAAAAGGCTTATCTTTTGGTATGAACCTTTCGAAATTTAAATTAGACGAAGAATAATTAATAGTGATTAGTGAACAGAGATTAGAGATCAGGCAAGTAACCGAAATAACTAATCACTAATTAACTAATCTCTGATCACTAACACCGGCATAATTCCGAGGGCTTGACGGCAACGCCGCCCAACGGTATGCACGTGCCACAAACAAAAAAACAATGAGACACGGAAAAAAAGTTAACCACTTAGGCCGTACTGACAGTCATCGCAAGGCGATGATGGCAAACATGGCTTCATCGCTTATTTTACACAAGCGTATTACTACTACCCTGGCTAAAGCAAAAGCTTTACGCGTATATGTTGAACCTATCCTGACCAAAGCCAAAAACGATACTACGCACTCACGCCGTACCGTATTCAGCTATTTGCAAGATAAAGATACTGTAAGCGTATTGTTCCGCGAAGTAGCTGAGAAGATCGCTAATCGTCCGGGTGGTTATACCCGTATCATCAAACTGGAAAACCGTTTGGGTGATAACGCGGAAATGGCTTTGATCGAATTAGTAGATTACAATACTGTTTACGGTAAAGACGCTGCTAAAACTGAAAAGAAAGCAACTCGTCGTCGTGGTGGTTCTGGTAAAGGCAAAGCTGCCGCTCCGGCTGCAAGTGCTGCTCCTGAAGCAGTTGTAGTTGAAGAACCAAAAGCTGAAGTAACCCCGGTTGTTGAAGCTGCTCCCGCCGTAGAAGCTGCACCAGAAGTTGAAGAAACTCGTGAAGCACCAGCTGCAAACGAAGAGAACGCTGAAAAAGGTGAATAATTAAATTAATTTTTTAAGGGTAAAAGAAACGCCCCGCTCATTTGAGTGGGGCGTTTTTGTTTTTAGACCAATTGATGTTTCGTATTTATATCCACCGTCTCACTTTGATTTTATAAGAAGTATAATCCTGACCAAAAGCATCCAACAGGTATTTTTCTTCTCGTCCTATTACATAAGTGGTAATAATAATCACAACTACAGGAATTAAAATAAAAGTCCACAAATTGCCTGCAAAAAAAGCAATGCCTGTATATAAAAATAAAAGACCTAAGTACATTGGGTTACGGGTAATAGTATAAATGCCACCCGTTTGCAGGGAACTTGCTGGTTTTATGGTTATTAAAGTGTTTTTACTTCTTATAAATTTTACTATAGCCGGTGAGCTAAATAGTATGCTAAATGCGACAAACAGATACCCTAAAACAGCGGCAACTCGAGTCTTGAAAAACAAAGCAGAAATTGGAAACAACTTTTGAAGTAAAAGTGAAAGTAAAAATATCAATGCGTAAATAACAGGCGGAGGGATATAAACACCGGGATGATTTTTTTTAGTTTTCATAGGATTGATTTTCAGGCTAATCAAATGTACTTATAAAAACAGCCCCAAGCTCTTTTTATATGTTTAGTTCGTCAGTAAGCGTAATCCTATTCCCAAACGAAACGCCCTACTCATTTGAGCGGGGCGTTTATGTTTGTCTGAATTACTGATTAACCTGATTAATTGATTTCACTGAATCTTCTTCAATGAATCAACTGGTCTCTAATCTCCAGTCGCTAACCTCTAAACTATTGTTTGTTTTCCTTTAACTGGTCAACATCAGCCGCATTTGTCAGTTCGTCATCCATGTTGGTGTTGAACTGGAAAGTGTATATCTTCCAGATATCTTTGGGTTTGTAATAAATAAAAACAAATCGTACTGGTTGCTTGTCGTATTTCACCATATAGCTTAACAGCTTCAGATTATTACCAACCCCTTTTTCAGTAATTAACTCGTAGCCATAATAATCGCCATCCTGGTCAATAGTTACTTTCAGGTTCTTTTTTATTGCAGTAATATCATCGTTGATCTGTTTGTTCTTTTTCACGTCAGCGAAGATCAGATCAATGGCATCCATAGGTTTGGTGGCATATAGCTCAAAGAATTTTTTGGAAATATCGGTAGGTGTTTGTTGCTGTGCCCTTACAGTACCGGCGCAAACAAGCAACAACAGAGGGCACAGTAATAAAAATATTTTCTTCATAATGCGTTTTTTACTAAACCACTAATTTAAAAGATTTTTTACCGTGTTGGGCATTAGCGCAGCTTAATTTGTCGCCAAAGTATTTAATGTACTTTCCTGTATACTGACAGATGGGTCTGATTTATAAACAATGCTGAAGTAATTTGCACCGGGAGTCGGAGGTAGAAGAATTACATCAAATTTGCCTTCTTCCGATATCCATTTTGCTGATTCTGTTTTGCAGTATTTATGGTCAAGCAAATGCACTACTTCGGGTTGTTCCTGTTTGCCGTAAGTGACTACATAGTATGTGCACACTCCGTTATGATCAAAATAAAATGTAAAATCACCGAGTACTTTCACTTTGGTAAAGCAAATAGCTGTATCGCCATTTTCAGCTTTAAATTCCTGAACAAAAGAATAAGGGACATTTCTGTAAAAGTAAGCCTTGACTTTAGGCATAGTGCTGCCTAGTGGAAACTGCGCAAAGGCAGACACTGACAGGATAGTTAACAAAAGAAGCATAGGCAAGCCCTTCATGCTTAAGGTACGGCAACAACCACACCACACGAGGTGTACTTAAGTTAATCTTTGTAACGATTATATTTTCAGCTATTTATGATATTGAAAAAACCGAGGGTCTTAAAAAAGTATGGTATTTTGTGGAATTTTTTCCAGTGAAAATGTGTATTTGACTCTACAAGGTAGTATTGATACTCAGTACAAACGTCTATTTGTTCCCTTTTATATCCAGCTTATGGCCGGTCAAAAACACTTTACCACTATTGGGCTCACGTACAATGGTGCTTTCTTTTTTATCGATCTTTAGAGTTTGTGTGATATAGAAACCCTTATAGTCCATCAGAATGTTTAGGCCGTCATTATTCACACTCAGCTTGAATGTACCACCGATCATGTCCTTGGTTTCATTATTAGTAAGGGTAAATGTTCCTTCCTTTTCGGAAGTAAACAGAAACGAGAATTTTTGCCCGTTGATCTCTTCTCCGGATTTCTTTAATACCAGTTCTCTGTACTCTTTGTAAATATCCTCTGGTTTCGACATAACAGTGTTCTCTTTTATTAATTAATATTGTGCGTGTTAGGACGTTTATCTACATCCATAGCCGTTATACGCGCGGGGTATAAAAAAGATGCATAAAAAATTAAGTTTCATGAAACGTTGGTGCAGGTTATTTAAATGATTAATTGTTATTTTAGCAGTAAAAAATTTAAACTAATTATTAATAAAACTATTAATATGATATTTATTTGTAAATTGTATGTTCATAACCCCTGATGTGTTGACTACTGCTAATTTCCAAGCGGACATTGATGCTGTAAATAGCATTCCAATGATGGCGACGTTACTCGATGTGATTTGCCACACTACAGGAATGGGTTTCGCGGCAGTGGCGCGGGTAACAGGGGATCATTGGATAACCTGCAGCGTTAGGGACGATATTGCATTTGGACTGAAACCCGGCGATGAGCTAAAAGTGGAAACCACGATTTGCCATGAGATACGGCAAAGCGGACAACCTGTTATTATTGATCACGTTGCCGAAGACGAATTTTATTGTAGTCACCACGCACCGGCGTTGTATGGCTTTCAAAGCTATATCTCAATGCCAATTATTCTTAAAGACGGACGTTTTTTCGGTACACTTTGTTCGATCGACCCAAGGCCTGCCAGGTTAAACACACCTGAAATAATAGGCATGTTCAAATTATTTTCTGAACTTATAGCCTTTCACCTTAATTCGATCGAGGAGCTTAAAAATACCCAGGCGGAATTGGAGGAGGAGCACAAAACGGCCAAACTTCGCGAGCAGTTTATAGCTATACTTGGTCACGATTTGCGTAACCCGGTTGGGGCCGTATTGAATTCTGCACAGCTTTTACTGCGTATGCCTGTGGAGGATAGGGTGAAGCGGCTGGCAACAATCATGCAGGACTCAGCATACCGCATGAGGGGTCTGATTGATAACATACTCGATTTTGCACAAAGTCATTTAGGGGGTGGACTTAATCTGAATATCCAGGAAGATCAGCCTTTAACTGAAATATTAAATCATGTAGTTGACGAACTCACCTTGATATCGCCAGACCGCTCTGTTTCGCTGCAACTTGATATTGCGGAACCTGTTTCCTGCGACGGCAAACGTATCGCACAATTATTCTCCAACTTATTAAGCAATGCTATAACTTATGGCGAGGCTGATGCTCCTGTTGGAGTGCACGTTGCAAGTGCTAATGGCCAGTTTACACTCACTGTTTCCAATACTGGCGATGATATACCAGAATCGACCATGGTACACTTGTTTCAGCCATTTTCACGGGGAAGGATCAAATCCAATCAAAAAGGTCTGGGTTTAGGACTATTTATTGCTTCAGAAATAGCTGCAGCACATAAAGGGAAGCTTTTTGCAACATCGCATAATGGTGAAACCAGCTTTACCTTGAAAATGCCATGTGAACCACCTGCAGACAGTTCCCTTGTTTAAAACTTATAAGCCGATACTCTTTCTAACTTTTGCAGGTAATTTGGCAGCAATAAGGCTGTGGGATTGCTTGATATAAAACTCCCATTCCTTCACTGTCAAACTGCTGATATTGCGTGCAAGTACCCATTTATACCTTGCGATATAGGGTTGTGGCTCTAAACCCTCCATTGAACTTACTTCTTCAAAATCCTCATCAGGAACTTTAAACGAAGCAGACG
>DATHLW010000242.1:0-8407 GCA_035487675.1 Mucilaginibacter sp.
ATTAAAGCTGATTTCTATTTACCAGATACAGATATAGACGAGAATTACCGTAAACTGGTCTCCCACCAGATCCAGGTAAGCCAGCACCAGGATGCAGTAAGGGAACTGCTTTTTAAAAGCCGGGTAATGGTAAAAGAGTCAACCAATGCCAGCCGTGTGCTCGTGCTGACTTTTATCGATTTGGTTGACCTCTACGAACAGATACTGGCAACACACTACGATTATGCCGAGATCAGCAAAAGGTTTGGCGATACAGGTATTTTGGGTGAAATAGCGCGTGTATTGGAGCAAATGGCCCATGAGCTTGAAAACATCGGCTATGCCGTTTTATCTAATCGCCGGTATAATCACTCTCATGATTTCGATGCGGAATTGGAACATCTGAAAAAGAAGATCGACGAGATAGCTACAAACGATACCAGCATCAGTAACCTTGTATTAAAAAAGATACTGATCAACCTGCGCGACCTGAACGAGAATATCCATAACATTTTTGTTTATTATAACTCACGATCGTCAAAAACACTGATCGAAAAACCGGAAGACGTTGAATATTCAAAGTTTGTAACACACCAGGACTATGCGCCGCAGATATTCTTCGATAATTTTTCGTTGTCTTCAGGCTCTTTTAAGCACGCATTGAGGGTATCGCTCGTTTGCGTGATCGGATTTACCATTGCAAGGCTATTTGCGCTTGGCCACCATAGCTATTGGGTGCTGCTCACCATTATTGTGATCCTTAAACCCGGCTTTAGTCTTTCCAAACAACGAAACTATCAGCGCCTGATCGGTACAATTGCAGGTGGAGTCATTGGGATACTGGTGCTGACACTGATAAAAAACACCGATGCGCAATTTGTGTTCTTTATCCTATTCATGCTGGGTACTTATAGCTTCACCCGCCTGAACTATGTAGTTAGCGTTATTTTCATGACGCCCTATGTACTCATCCTTTTCAAGTTTTTGGGTGTCGGGCATTTGAACCTTGCAGAAGAACGCATCATAGATACGGCCATTGGATCGTCTATTGCTTTTATAGCCACTTATATCATTTTCCCTACCTGGGAGTTTGAACAGGTGCAGGAAAATATGTGTGAGGTGATCTATGCGAACGTGAATTACCTGGTGAAGATCGCTGAATCCATCACCGGCAGGATGGTTAGCGTAACCGACTATAAATTGGCAAGAAAGGACATCTATGTAAAATCGGCCAACTTATCAGCCGCCTTTGAACGTATGACCTCCGAACCCAAAAGTAAACAAGTGAAAATAAGGGAAATTCACAAATTTGTGGTCCTCAATCATATCCTGTCTTCTTACCTCGCCAACCTGGCATCGGGTATTTCAGAAAAAAACCTGCATAAAACCCAGCCCGAGAATGTGAAGCTGCTCAGGAAAAGTATCAATATTTTAAATGACAGCGGTAAAAAATTAGGTGGTAACTGTGTTGAATTTATATCGGAAAAAACAGTACTACCCGAAGAAAAGAAAGAACCCACCACAAATGAACTGTTGCTAAAGGAACAACTTGGGTTTATCAATAAGATTAGCTATGATATTGCTAAGGTGACGGATAATATATTGAGTTAATACTCCGTGACCCTCTGAGAAAATCTTCGTGTTCTCTGTGGTTAAATAATTAACCACAGAGGTCACAAAGCTTTACACAAAGAACACAAAGGTTAGGGCGTTCACAATAACTCCGTTGCCAAATTAGCTAACTCACTCCGCTCACCTTTTTGCAGGGTGATATGTGCATACAGTGGATGCCCCTTTGCTTTATCGATCAGGTACGAAAGCCCGTTACTTTCCGCATCCAGGTATGGGGTGTCTATCTGGTAAATATCGCCAGTGAACACAAACTTACTATTCTCACCTGCCCGGGATATGATGGTTTTTATCTCGTGCGGAGTCAAATTTTGGGCCTCATCTACAATGAAGAATATTTTGGTGAGCGTGCGTCCTCGTATAAATGCCAGCGGCGCTATTGATATTTTATCATTGGCAACCAGTTCATCAATTTTGGCTTGCATTTTTTCATCATCGATAAACTGGTCTTTAATAAATTTCAGGTTATCCCATATCGGCGCCATGTAAGGGTCAACTTTTGATTTTACATCACCGGGCAAAAAACCAATATCCTTGTTACTCAAAGGAACGATCGGGCGTGTTACATAGATCTGCCTGTAAAACCTACGTTGCTCCAATGCCCCTGCGAGTGCCAGCAGGGTTTTTCCGGTTCCGGCATTACCCTGTATGGTCACCAATTTAATGTCAGGATGCAGCAAAGCATGTACAGCAAATGCCTGTTCCAGGTTTTTGGGTTGGATACTAAATACCGGTTGCTCAGATATTTTCTCCAATACGCCTGTCTGGCTGTTATAAAAACCTGATACTTTTTGTTTTCTACCGTTGAAACTGTAAAAGTGATTGGTCTTTTTAGGCAGAATGTTCAGATCGTTCCCGGTTAAAATACCTTGTTTGCTTAACTGGCTGATCGTTTTATCTGAAACCTTATTCAGGATAGTTTCGCCTGTGTAAAGCTCCTCCAGGTTTTTGATCTTACCTGTTTCGTAGTCCTCGGCATATATTTCAAGGGCCTTGGCTTTCAGGCGAAGACAAATATCTTTGGACACTAATATGATCTTCTTTTCAGGGTACTCTTCCTGCAGACCTAATGCTGCATTCAATATACGATTGTCAATTTTGTCGCTCCCAAAAACAGCCTCAGCATCTACTGAGGTGGTTTTGATATCCATAACCACTTTAAAGCTGCCTTTTTCCTTGCCCTTAAGTGGTATCCATTTGTTCAGTAAATCCTTTCGGGAAATGTCATCCATCAGCCGGATAAAGCTGCGTGCTTCAAAATTACGGGTATCGTTCCCACTTTTCATATTATCCAGTTCTTCCAATACCTGGATGGGAAGGGCTACATCATGTTCCTGGAAATTTTCAAAAGCATTGTGATCGTAGAGGATAACCGACGTATCTAATACAAATATTTTTTCTCTCCCGTTTGCTTTATTACCAGACATAGGGGATAAATTTAGCTATTTTTTAGCTTGTTGAAACGTTGGAAAGTTGAAAAGTTGTAAGGTTGGTACATTGAATAAACCCTTATAGTATTATTTAGAGGTGAAAGTAACTTTTCAACCTTCCAACCAAATCCCTCTAAAAGCGAAAACGGAAGCACACTCTTGCGAATGACTTCCGTTCCCTGACTTCTGCGCAACCGTAGTTGAGCCGAAGCACCAAGTTTTGTGTAAATTGACCGATCATGTTTTCCGTTCCTTGTTTTTGCAAACGCGGTGTTTCTTCTCCATAATCATTGTTCTTTCTGCGTTACTCCGTAAAATATCGCAAATTTCCCAATACCTTTTTCAGCTTCTTCTGTTTTCTGTGACTTTCGCCATTTTGGTTTCCTGTTGCTTCAGTTTCACCCAGTTTCTCCCAGACTCGCGTCTTTCTTCTTTGGTGTTACTCAGGGACTTCCCATGTTCTTTAGCTCCTCCGAAGATTCGCCCGATTCACTTTCCGTCTTCCTGTAAGGTTATCAAAGTACGTCGTTCTTGATGTTATCTAAGGTACTGCATAAATGAATACCTGTCAAGTATTTTTTTTATTTTTTATAAACAGTTTCTTAACAAAAAAGACACAGTTTCTACAGTATTTAATAATACTCATCTTTAGCTGTTTGCAAGCTCATTTTGCCTAAACGTCTGGTATTGTTAACAGTACGCTTATTAACAGAAAAATTAAAGGTGCTTGAAAATTAAGAATGAAAAAAGCGTGAAAATGAAGATCCTTTAAAAAAACCTTCTAAAAAGAGACGCAATACCAGTTCGAAACATCCAGCAAATTGACGGAAATAAAACACTGTTGTTATGCAATGTGCTTCCTTATTTTTATGATAACCCGTTTGGATACCGGCGTATTGCTGCCGATGGCTACATGGTCTATAGCAACCAACACATTAGTTTCGGGGTAATAAGTAGCGGTATTTTGTTCAGGTATATTATAAGGTACGATCACAAATAATTTGGCAACCCTTTCACATCCACCGTCATAATTATACAGATCGACCTTATCCCCTGCTCTAAAACCTGCTTTATCGATGTCCTTCGGATTTATAAATATCACCCGGCGCTCATTATGTATGCCTCTATATCTATCCTCAAGTCCGTATATTGTTGTGTTAAACTGATCATGGCTGCGGACAGATGCCATTGCGTATTCATCATCAGCCAGTTTATGATCCGGCAAATTGGTGACTGAAAAAGCGGCTTTATCGCCATATTTTTCTGTCTTGAATTTCCCCTCACGCGGACCATTCGGCAAGTAAAACCCTCCAGGCTCACGTATCCTTTTATTATAATCCACACAGCCCGGAATTACTTTTTCAATTACATCGCGGATGTGATCGTAGTTGGATGCATATTTATCCCATTCCGTTTTGCTTTTATCACCCAAAGTTGTCTTTGCCAGGAGGCAAACAATTTGTGTTTCGCTCAGAAACTGGTCTGATATAGGGTTCAATACCCCTTTCGACATCTGCACCACCCCCATCGAGTTCTCACAGCTGACGATCTGCTCCACTCCATTAATAATATCTTTATCGCTACGCGCATATGTCGGCAGGATCAATGCTTCTTTGCCATGCACCAGGTGACTGCGGTTGAGCTTGGTGGATACATGCACCGTCATATCCAGTTTCCTGATACCATCAGCGGTATAATTGGTATCCGGTGTTGCCGATAGAAAATTACCACCCATAGCAAAGAAGAATTTAAGTTTCCCGGTATGCATAGCCTTGATACTTTCAACTGTATCCAATCCATTTTCCTTAGGCGGGTCAAATCCGAAAACATTCTTCAGTTTTTCAGCCTGGGTGCTGTTCAACTGTTCCCAAATAAGCATAGTTCGGTTACCTTGCACATTGCTATGGCCACGGACTGGGCATAAACCGGCGCCGGGTTTCCCGATGCTGCCTTTGAGTAAAATCAAATTGGCAATTTCCTTTATGGTATCTACCCCATTTACATGCTGCGTAATACCCATCGCCCAGCATACAATAATGCGGTGCTTATACTTCATCATCTCAGCAGCCTCCTGCACCTGTTCAACAGGCACGCCGGCGGCTTCGCACAGTTTATTTACATCCTGATTTTCCAGGTGTTTGATCAACTCTTCATAACCAACTGTGTCCTGTTTTATAAACTCCTGGTCGAATACCTTTCCGGGGTTTTCTTTTTCCGCATCCAGAAGCAATTTTTCAATCGCTTTCAGCAGGGCCATATCGCCGTTGATCCTTACCTGTAAATAAAGATCTGCCAGTTTAATACCAATGCCCAAAAAGCCTTTCACCTTTTGTGGATCTTTAAAGGCGGTCAGGCCCGCCTCGTGCAAGGGGTTTATAGCGATTATTTTAGCACCATTATTTTTTGCTTTTTCCAAAGCAGTTAACATGCGGGGATGATTGGTACCGGGATTTTGACCCATAATGATGATCACATCCGTATCATAAAAATCATTCAGAGTTACCGTCCCCTTGCCAATGCCTATTACCTCATTAAGCGCAGTCCCACTGGATTCATGGCACATATTGGAGCAGTCGGGCATATTATTGGTGCCATATTCACGCACAAATAATTGGTACATAAAGGACGCCTCATTGCTCGTACGTCCCGAAGTATAAAATGCAGCTTCATCTGGCGATGTCAGGCTGTTCAGTTTGTGCGCTATCTTTTTAAAAGCATCATCCCAGCTAATGGGTTGGTAATGTGTTGCCCCGGCAGGCAGATATACCGGCTGGGCAATTCTTCCCTTCTTCCCTATTTCATAATCGTTCAGTTTAGCCAGGTCAGCAACAGAATTTTTGGCGAAAAATTCCCCGGTCAGCTTTTTTAAGGTAGCCTCTTCTGCTAAAGCCTTTGCCCCATTCTCACAATATTCGGCTATCGGCGAACGGTCGTCATCCGGGTCAGGCCATGCACAGCTCGAACAGTCAAAACCGCCCTTTTGGTTCATTTTGAGTGAAGCCCCTATACCCCGCAAAAGCCCTGTTTCTTGTACCAAGTCCTTAAAGGCTTCATAAACAGCAGGTATGCCTGCGGCCCATTCCTTTGGTTCAGTTACTTTCAGGTCTAATAATTCTTCCGGGTTTTCGGCTGATGGCTGTTCTGTTTTATTACTCATTTCTATTTCTCAGCTAAAGGATTTGGATAATTATCACTCTGGTCTTCATCAACATTATCAAGGCAGGTAAAGTCTTTTTCCACAAGCAGCAACAACTCACCTTGCTTACCTTCAAAACTAACCCGATCGGTTTTGTCTAATTTTTCGATCATCTTGACCGGAACTTGAAGGCAGATCACATTATCATCAAAAAAGGCAGATAACTCGCTTTCATTTGTTTTTTGGATAACATATATCAATTCCCTTTTGCCAAAGTTGGTTTTATCTTCCAGATAGCCCTCCTGTGCCAGTCTGTACATATCGCTTTTGGTCAGGCGGTAACGTAACGAATTGCCTTTAATACGAATCTTCATATTTAGCTAATAATATCCTTTGTGATTGGGTGTAAATATTGAATCGCCGGTTGCGTAAAAAACCAACCAGCGTAATGTTAAATTCTTTGGCCAATTGCACAGCCAGGCTGGATGGCGCCCCAACTGCTGCTATAATATTGAGGCCTGCCATTGCTGCTTTTTGTACCAGTTCAAAACTTGCACGTCCGCTCAATAATAATATATGCTGATCTAACGGCAATATCTTTTTATTTAAAGCTGCTCCGATCAGTTTATCCAGCGCATTGTGCCTGCCGACATCTTCTCTTACCAACAGCAACTCTCCTTTTGCATCAAACAATGCCGATGCATGCAGACCACCAGTATCCGCAAATACTTCCTGATGTTTTTGCAGGATGAATGGCAGTTGATATAGCAGGCCTGCATTCACATGGTTCTTAACTGAACTATTATTAAAGGCGCTCACTGTCTTAATAGAATTGATCGAAGCCTTCCCACAAACACCGCAACTGGATGCAGTATAAAAATTTCTTTCAGCGTTTTGCAGGTTTGGTTCGATACCTTCTCTAATACTTACCTGTATCACATTCTCCTTATTCTCTGCGCAAGGGATAAAACAATGCTCAATGGTGCCAGTATCGGTTGGCTGTTTGATAATCCCTTCGGTAAACAAAAAGCCTAAAGCCAGTTCGGAGTCATTGCCGGGCGTGCGCATGGTGACAGAAATATTCTGAACTATGCGATTTTCGGCCGGGCCGTATTCCAGCCTTATCTCAAGTGGTTCTTCAATCGCAAGAGAGTCGGTGGTATCCAGATTTTCATCATTGGTTACCTTGATCACGGGCAGTTGTACGATAGTTTTTACAGGCATAGTTGGTATAATAATGCACTAAATTAACCATTTCCTGAATAACACTGCGCCGGGATAAAGGTTTAAATAAAAACGGCCCCTCTTGTTAGGAGAAGCCGTTTATTATGCTGTGGTGATGGGTTTAAAACACATCACTATAAAATCAACTTAGATAATTTTGCTGTCAACCAATACCTGGTTCATATTACGTACAGCATCAGCGCTCTTACTAAACTCAGCCTGTTCAGCATCGCTCAGTTTAAAGTTAACGATCTGTTCCCAGCCGCCTTTACCTATAATAACAGGTACAACCAGTGAAATATCTTTCTGGCCGTATTCGCCATCTAAGGCTACACCGCAGCTGATCAGCTTTTTCTCATCACGTACAATGCTTTCTACCATGGCAGCAGTACCTGCGCCTGGTGCATACCATGCAGATGTGCCAATCAGCTTAGTCAAAGTTGCACCGCCTACCATGGTAGCTGCCACTACCTTGTCCTGTTGCTCTTTGGTCAACAATTGAGTTACAGGGATGCTGTTCCATGTAGCATGATTGATCAGTGGGATCATGGTGGTATCACCGTGGCCGCCTATTACTACCGCATTCAGGTCGGCGGGTGAACAGCCCAACTCCTGGCTTAGGTAATATTTAAATCTTGATGAATCCAAAGCGCCACCCATACCTAATATTTTATTTTTAGGCAGGCCCGAAGTTTTCAGGGTAAGGTAGTTCATGGTATCCATCGGATTGGATACTACTATAATAATGGTATTCGGAGAATATTTTAGAATGCTTTCGGTAACGCTTTTTACGATACCTGCGTTAGTGCCGATCAATTCTTCGCGTGTCATGCCAGGTTTACGCGGCAAGCCCGAAGTGATCACTACCACTTCTGAATCTGCAGTAGCTGCATAATCGTTGGTAACACCTTTAATCTTGGTATCAAAACCAAGCAGTGCTGAAGTTTGCATCATATCGATAGCCTTACCTTCAGCAAAGCCTTCGCGGATGTCTAATAAAATAAGTTCC
>DATHLW010000243.1:0-3231 GCA_035487675.1 Mucilaginibacter sp.
TGGGACTCCAATTTGTGCAGGAGGATAACTTCTTGTTGTCTTTCAAACGCGGCAACAACACTAAATACCTGTATAATGATTTTTATAAAGTAGATTACGTTCACGAATATGAAAACCATTTTTCATATAGCGTTGGATTGAGAAGATGGACACAGGCACCAGCAGGTTCACTAACATTTACTAATCAAATAAACGGCGTTCCGAATAGTGTGAATAGCATAACCACGGCTGAAATCACCGCGCAGTTACGCTATGCCCCTAACGAACAATTTTACCAGGGGAAAATCTACCGTATTGATATTCCCAATAAGTACCCGATCTTTACTCTTGATTATACCCAGGGCATAAAAAATATATTTGACGGCCAATACAACTATAAAAATTTACATTTTCAGGTAGATAAACGTTTTTATCTCTCTCAATTAGGTTATGCTGATGTTGCGGGCGAAATAATGCATGTATTTGGCCAGGTCCCTTATCCTTTGCTTTCAATACCACGTGCCAACCAGACCTATGCCTACGACATATATTCGTACAACCTGATGAATTTCCTTGAATTTGTTGATGATCACTACGAGAGTATTAATATTGATCAGCACTTCAACGGGTTCTTCTTCAATAAAATACCGTTATTTAAGAAATTAAAATGGCGCGAAACTTTTTCAGTTAAAGCGTTATGGGGCGGACTTCGTAACGAAAACAATCCATCACTACACCAGTCATTATTCCAGTTACCTGTAGATGAAAACGGAAGGCCTACTACATTTGCTCTGGGCAGAACACCTTATATAGAAGGTAGTGTTGGTATTGAAAACATTTTTAAATTTGTAAGAATTGATTTAGTTAGGCGCTTTGATTATTTAAACAATCCTGACGTAGCTAAATGGGGTATCCGAACAAGAGTTCTTTTTACCTTTTAACCGGGATTTATTAAAACTCAGCTATGGCACATCAAACATCATTACGCACCAATCTTCAATTAGGAATCTACAAAGTGATAGATCCTTTTGTGAAAGTATTGATCAAATTGGGCCTTACTCCCAATGCCGTTACGACTATAGGTTTTATGCTTAACCTGGGGGTTGCCGTGATATTTATCATAGGTGCCGAGGAAGGTAACCGCGGCGATCTAACATACGTAGGCTGGGCCGGTGCATTGATCCTGTTTGCCGGATTATTTGATATGCTCGACGGCCAGGTAGCCAGGCTTGGGAATATGAAATCTACATTTGGCGCCTTATACGATTCTGTTCTTGACCGTTACAGCGAACTGGTAATGTTTCTGGGTATTTGCTATTACCTGGTAGCTCACCATTATTTCCTGAGTTCCATATTTGCCTTTATCGCGCTCATCGGTTCAATGATGGTAAGTTATGTACGCGCCCGGGCCGAGGGCCTTGGTGTGGATATTAAAGGCGGATTGATGCAAAGGCCTGAAAGGGTAATTACACTTGGTTTGTTTGCAATGTTATGTGGCGTTACCTCGCTATACATTGGCGGCAATTACAAACTGTATGTTCCAGGTATCAAGTTCCATGTGTTCGAAACCATGTCAATTTTCACTTTTCCTATAGTTGCACTTGCCATATTAACTAATGCTACTGCCATCAGGCGTCTTATTGATGCGAAAAAGGCCCTCGGAAAAAAATAATACAATATTCTCTTTTTAATTTAATGCGATTACTTTTTATATCTCTTTTCTGCTTATTATCCATAACATTAGTTTATGGAGTTCCAAAGACGACCCACAAGGACCCCGATTCCGGTACCGGGTCTAAGGTAAATTACCCCACCCCGCCTGCCAGTAACGAAAGGCTGTTTTATGTGCAGCGAACCCCGAATGCAAACACTATTGTTTACGATGTGAATTTAAATAGTGATGGAAAACTGAATACAGACCAGCCAGTGAAAGTTTACTGGATAAAATATGCTGAAAAGGGACAAAAGGAGGAACTAAATTATATTCAACGTAAATTTGCTTACGGATTAAATACCAAGACGCTAAATAATGGTAATTATGATATCAGATTTGTGTCATACAAAAAATTTCCACTCACTTTAATGAGGTCAGGAGACGGAAAATATCATATATTCGCATTAATTGCGCAAAAACAGGTAATACTCAACCGTATTTTTGTAAAAATTGATGGTGGTACCTTTTGGATTCCTAACGTTACCTATGTAGAAGTCAAAGGTTCGGACCCGGAGACAGGCAAAGAAATAGTTGAACGTTTTAAACCCTGAAGTGATGAAAAAGAAATATGTTTCCAATTCACAGGAATCTGTGAGAATGTTTAAAAACGACTTTTTAGAAAAATTGTCGAAAGTTCATTTTTTGGTTCCGGTATTCATCTTTATGCCGGTTATAATCTATTGCATTTATAAGTCTTTCTTTGTGGTAGAAATGCCTGCTCTTACTTTTATAGGTTTATTTATAGCTGCACTATTTGTATGGACACTTGTTGAATACATTATGCACCGCTTTGTATTCCATTATGCCCCGCCTGATAAACCATGGGCACAAAGACTGCACTTTATATTTCACGGCGTTCATCATGATTACCCAAGTGATGCCAAACGTTTGGTATTGCCTCCTTCAGTAAGTATCCCGCTTGCAACAGGCTTTTTCTTTTTATTCAATGCCATTTTACCGGTTAATTATATCTGGGGTTTCTTCCCGGGATTTATTTTGGGTTACCTGTTCTATGATGAATCCCATTACGCTATACATCACTTTAACTTCAAAGGGAATATCTGGAAAAAGATAAAACAGCACCACATGCTGCATCATTACCAGGACCCGGAAAAAGGCTATGGCGTAAGTTCACCATTTTGGGACAAAATCTTCCGTTCAGATTTTATAAAAAAATAGCATGAATAATGATACCGTTCAGGGCAATACCGTTACCATACGGTCTGTAACGGTTGTCTCTATTGTATCATTTGCGTATTTGTTATTTTCTGCTTTTTTGCTTGATTTTAAATCTGACCAGGTAGTATTGGTAGTGATATTTAACTCTCTTTACTACGCTTCTGCCATTACACGGAAATTCATCTTAGGCTTTTCTATATTTATTGTGTACTGGATCATATTTGATTATATGAAGGCCTTCCCTAACTATAATTACAATTCAGTACATATTGAGGATCTTTATAATTTTGAGAAGCACCTTTTTGGCGTCCATTCACAAGGCAAATTGCTTACACCAAATGAATATTGGCGTTTTAACG
>DATHLW010000244.1:0-3618 GCA_035487675.1 Mucilaginibacter sp.
ATGCCAATAACCCGGTCGACTGGCATCCTTGGGGTGCTGAGGCTTTGCAAAAAGCTAAAGATGAAAATAAGCTGATCCTTGTAAGTATCGGCTACTCAGCCTGTCACTGGTGCCATGTAATGGAGCACGAAAGTTTTGAGAACGAGCAGGTAGCGGCGGTAATGAACGAGTATTTTGTTTGCATTAAAGTGGATAGGGAAGAGCGCCCCGATGTGGACCAGATATACATGAGCGCTATACAATTAATGACCGGTCGCGGTGGCTGGCCGCTGAATTGCATCTGCCTGCCCGACCAACGACCTATCTATGGCGGAACCTACTTCCGTAAGAATGATTGGGTGAGCCTGCTGTTTAACCTGGCTGATTTTTATAAGCACAAACCCAAGGAAGCAGAAGAATATGCCGTTAAATTGACAGAAGGCATCAGGCAGTATGAATCGGTCAAATTTGTAGATATTCAGCCTGAATACAGTAAAAATGATCTCGAAGCGATCCTGAAAAATTGGGAACGTTATTTTGACAGAGTTGAGGGTGGGACAGGATCATCTCCCAAATTCCCTATGCCGAATAACTGGCAGTTTCTGATGCGGTATGCATACCTGATGCACGATGATGATGTGGCGCAGCAGGTAAAGCTCACGTTGCATAAAATGGCCTTCGGTGGTATTTACGATCATATTGGTGGTGGATTCGCACGTTATTCAGTTGATGGCCGCTGGCATGTACCGCACTTTGAGAAGATGCTTTATGATAATGCGCAGTTAGTTAGTTTATATTCCGAAGCATCCGTATGGCAATATGATCCTCTTTATCCACAGATCGTAGATAAAACCATCGCTTTTGTAAAACGCGAACTGACCTCTCCGGAAGGTGGATTTTTTTCAGCTTTGGATGCCGATAGTGAAGGCGTGGAAGGTAAGTTTTATACGTTTACAAAAGACGATATTGAAAAGATATTAGGTGCGGAAGCTGACTTGTTTTGCATTTATTACCATGTTACCGAAGATGGGAACTGGGAAGAGGAAGAAACCAATGTATTCTTCAGAAAAGAGACCGATGAGCAATTAGCAGCGAAATTAGGACTTAGCATCGATGAACTTGTTTCTAAGATCAATATATTAAGGAATAAAGTACTGCAAGTTCGTAGCAAACGTGTTCGCCCCGGATTGGACTATAAGGTACTGACCTCATGGAATGGATTGATGCTGAAGGGGCTGTGTGAGGCTTATCGGGCATTCAATCGACAAGACTACCTGGAGCTGGCTCTGCAAAATGCAGAGTTTATCACAAGTAATATGATGAATGGTGAGAGATTGAGTCGCATTTATAAAGCGGGTTCTGATCACAAAGATAATGAGATCGCCTTTCTTGATGATTATGCTAATATAATCGATGCTTTCATCGCCCTATATGAAGTCACTTTTGATGAACAATGGCTCCATAAGGCAAAAGAATTGGCAGATCAGGCAATAAAACATTATTACGATCAGCAAACAGGAATATTCTATTTTACAGCAGCCGATGATGAACAATTGATAGCACGTAAATCAGAGATCATGGATAGCGTGATACCGGCATCCAATTCAGTGATGGCCAATAACCTTAAAAAATTGGGCTTATTGTTCGATAAGGAAGATTACATAGAGATTTCTGCACAGCTTCTACGCAATGTAGTCGGCCAGATAGCTAAATATGGCTCATCCTATTCAAACTGGTGTATGCTGCTGCTGAACGAAATATCCGGCATAAATGAGGTTGCGATAACTGGCGACGATGCTGAAAAACTGCGGGTTGAATTAGAAAAAAATTACATTCCCAATAAAATATTGTTGGGCGGTAAAAAAGGAAGTTTACCTTTGCTGCTAGACAAGTTTTCCGCTACCACCCGCATATTCATTTGTAAAGACAAAACCTGTGGTTTACCATCTGAAAATACCGAAGAAGCTTTAAAACAAATCTCGAATTAAAATACTTATCAAAAAAAGGATAAAATGAAGATCAAACCACAACACGTAGTGTCATTAACTTACGATCTGTATGTTAAGCAGGATGACGGCACCGAAGGTTTAGTAGAAAGCGCTACTGAAGAACAACCGCTTACTTTTTTATATGGGGCAGGACAAATGCTGCCAAAATTTGAAGAAAACCTGAGCACACTTTCTACAGGCGACTCATACGAGTTTCGCTTGTTGGCTGAGGATGCTTATGGACAATATGACGACGAGGCAGTAGCCAGCCTGCCAAAAGAAATGTTTCAAGGAACCGAAATACCCGAAATAGGAAGTGTATTACCTCTGCAGGACAATAACGGTAACCATTTCCAGGGACAGGTCGTTTCTGTAGCAGAAGATTCAGTTATTGTTGATCTTAACCACCCAATGGCTGGCCAGGAACTGCATTTTAAAGGGACGATCATTAATGTGCGTCCGGCTACGCCAGAAGAACTGTCTCACGGCCATGCACACGGCCCTGACGGACATCATCACCACTGATCATAAAAAATTTCGAATATCGAATGTCCAATTTCGAATGTTGAAGTGTTAGGCTTTAATATTTGGAATTGGATTTTTTTATTATTCTTCAGAGCAATGATTCATTTTAGCTCAAAATGAAATTAATTAAGTTCTGAACATGAGATAAACATAAAAGAATACAACGCTTAAATAAGCCCATGAGAGTGAAAAGAAAATATGGATTATTGTTTCAAGTGTTTTCCCTTTCCAGAGTTTTGATGAATAGCCAAAAAATTGAATAAAAAGCCGGACTACCCAAAAAAATCCAAACCCTAACGCTAATTTGCTCCCGAGTTCCGTTTTTGTCAATTCGTTTGCCGATGTCAAACATAAAGCACCCATTAAAAACAGAACTAATCCGATAAAGAAAGTATGAACATACATTATCTGCCTGTTTATTAAACTCAAGTTTCGCAATTCATTTGCCCAATTAAAATATTTTGGAAAAACAGCATGAACGAATGAAAGAGAAATCAGAAAGATGCCTGCAATTTTAAGGTTTAGGTCCATACTTTTCAAGTATAAATATTGTAATAAAAGGTGTGATCCTAAATTGGTCAGAAATGTTCAAATCTGTATTTTTAAATGCTTTATACCAAGATGATCTGGGAATGAAGTGAAAAAAACCAATGGAATAAGCTAAAAAATTAGGTATATCTCTGAGATGCTCTATCATGATAATACTACCATTGTGCTTTAAAATTCTTCGGAGTTCACAGAAAAAATCATTTCGTTCATTTTGGTTTCTGATTTCGTGAGCAGCTAGAATTACAAAAATGTTATCAGCGAAGCTACCCTTAAGTGCCAAATCACAGGTATTTACGCGTATGGTGTTTTCGTATGGCGGATATGCCCTCCGAGCTCGCTTTATTGATATTTCAGTATGTTTAGAGGGGTCATAAAAATCTAAAACCGTTAATTCAGCATCAGGGAATTTTCCCTTCAATAAAATGCTTGTTTCATCAAAGCCAGAATGAATGTTTACAATTTTTCCGTTAGTTGCGATAGCAATTTTATTCAGCCACTGTAGTTTGTAAATGTCTGATAAGTCATATATGTAAAATGAAATGACTATTGAAACTATTGTACTAACTATGACTAAAAA
>DATHLW010000245.1:0-3990 GCA_035487675.1 Mucilaginibacter sp.
GGCAACAAGTTTCAACTCAGCTGAACGCCAGTTAAGTGTATTCGGATCATTGGATGCTTCATTTGGAAAATATGCTACTTTATCCGGTACATTTCGTCTAGAGCACTCTTCAGCTTTACAAAACGTAGCTACTTACTATTATCCAAGCGTTTCAGCAGCGACTGTGATTTCAGACTATATAACACTGCCTGAATTTATTTCTTTTCTGAAAGTACGTGCATCGTATGCGAATATTCGTTCTGATGAAACAAGTTCTACTATCGGACCCGCCCCATTTAGTACAATTACAGCGTTTGGCGGTAGTACAGGTCCATCACTTTTTGATAATCCGTTGGGTTACGGTACCACTTATAATTCTCCTTATAATGGCCCTAACTATGCCCTCAATTCTTCGTATTCAACGGCTAAGCCATACAATAATCAAACAGCCGGTTATGGTCCCAACTCTTTATTTCAAAATAACATAAAAACTTTTACACGTGTTAATTATGAAGAAGGGTTTGACATTAAGTTTCTTAAAAACCGTCTGGGATTAAGTGGAACAGCTTTCCAGTATATCGATGGGCCTACCATTTTGGATAACCCGATATCTACCGCAACTGGTTATACAGATGAATTTTTGAATGCTTTAAAAACCAAAAAGACCGGTTATGAACTTTCCTTGAGCGGCACACCTATTAAAGATTTGGGCGGTTTTGGCTGGGATGTTTTAGTAAACTGGTCAACCTATAAAGAAGTTTATGAAGAACTGCCCCCGGGACAAACAACGTATAACACATTCTTTCAAAAAGGAGACCGTGTAGATAAATTCTACGGATCAGCTTTTGTACGTACTCCTGATGGTAAAATTATTAACGGTACTAACGGTGAGCCATTGGTAAATCCTGTACCGCAATATCTTGGCCATTTAGATCCGGATTACACCTGGTCAATTTACAATAGGGTACATTACAAGGCTTTAGCCTTAGGTTTCCAGTTTGACGGTTCAGTAGGCGGCGTCACAACCGACTATGTGCATAACAAGACGGTACGTGGTGGTAGCAACGCGATAGACGCGGAGGGCGCGGTCGGCGCTGCACGTTATCAGGACTGGCTGCATTTCCCGGCAAACAACCAACAACCTGATCCGAATTATAAAGGCACTTATGTGGGCCAGGGTGTGCAGATATCAAATGGGGTAGCTCCTAACTACAATTCACAAACCGGAGCTGTATTGAACTATGGCGCTTTACAATATGCGCCAAATCAAACGACGGCCCTGGTACAAGAATATCAGAGTGAGTACTATAACGTGAGTGAGGCCAACCTGATGAGCAAGACTTATGCTAAGCTGCGCGAAGTAACACTGGAATATAACTTTCCTAAAAAATGGCTGGAAAAAAGCTTTATTACAAAAGCGTCAGCTTCAATATATGGACGTAACTTATTGTACTTCTATAAAAATCCTGAATTTAAGGATGTTGACCTTGATCAATATGCTAATTCACGCACAACCCTTACCGGCCTGCAATCACCAACTGTGCGAAGCTATGGGGTTAACTTAAAACTTTCATTCTAATTAATTGGAAAATGATCATGAAAAAAATATTAAAAATTTATTTACTGCCGGTGCTGATGCTACTGACGGTAAGCAGTTGTAAGAAAAGTTACCAGGAGTTAACACAAAACCCGAATGTACCTTTGAGTGTGCCTGCTTCATTGCTTTTCAATGGTGTATTGAACAATATGGTAGATTTTCCGGATAATTCAAACGAGATCTATTGCCAGTATTATATCTATAATTATAATTATTACGGCAATAACACCTATAACTTCGGATCGGGTGACAATTACTACAACACGCTAAAAAACGTGCTGCTAATGGAAAAGCAAGCAATAACAGCAGGTTCACCAGCTGTTAACCCATACAGCGCTATAGGGAAGTTTTTCAGAGCTTACTTCTTTAGTAAAATGAGCCTTGAGGAAGGCGATATCCCGATGACCCAGGCTCTGCAGGGTCTGGCAAACCTTACGCCTAAATATGACACGCAAAAAGCAGTGATGATACAATCTTTAGCCTGGTTAGAAAGTGCTAATACTGATTTAACTACACTTATTGCTGCAGGTGGTAACAACCTTTCAGGGGACATATTTTTTAATGGGGATTTAATAAAGTGGCAAAAAGTAGTTAATACTTTCAAAATCAGATTGCTTTTAGAATTAAGCAAACAGGCAGCAGATCCTGATCTTAATGTTCCGGCGCAATTTAACGCTATAGTAAGTAATCCAGCCAAATACCCTGTAATGACCAGTTCGGATGATAACCTGCAATACGTTTTCGTTTCGCCATCCAATTATTATCCGCAAAACCCTAACAACTTTGGGCAGAATGGTTCAAGACAAAATTCGTCTCAAACTTATATTCAATTACTTACAACTTTCCAGGACCCAAGGGTATTTATCACCGCAGAACCCGCAAGACATTTGGTTGATGATCTTCATCAAAGCCCAACTGATTTTGCTTCATTTGTTGGAGCGGATCCGGGGCTGGATTTAGGTATTATGTATGCGAATGCTGGTTTAGGGGATTATTCCTTCATTAACAGGAAGCATTATTACTCAACTTTTACAGGTGAGCCGAGTATTCAAATAGGTTATCCTGAGTTACAATTTAATATTGCAGAAGGGATTAACCGCGGATGGACCACAGGAAATGCTGAGACCTATTATGTTGCAGGTATACAGGCGTCAATGGCATATTATAGTATACCGACCACCGGTACATTTACAGCCTATTTTTATCGTCCAGGCTCAACTGACCCGACTAACCTGGGTAATTACGATACTTATCCAATAAATACAAACTGGGCTACTTATTATGCACAACCTTTAATAAAATATGCGGGTGCTGCAACTGGCTTGACTCAAATATTGCAGCAAAAGTACCTGGCAATGTTCCGTCATTCAGGATTGGAGCCCTATTTTACCTGGCGCCGGACAGGAGTACCTACATTTACAACAGGGCCGGGTACATCTAATGGTCAGCGTATAGCTTTACGTTTCCAATACCCTTCGAGCGAACGTACTGCCAATACAACAAATTATAATGCAGCATTACAAAGCCAGTATGGTGGCAACGATGACATCAATGGTGTGATGTGGATACTAAAATAAACTACGGGTAACAATTATTAACAATTGATAAATTACCAACAACTATTAAATTAAATTTCAATAAAGGTGGGCTTAATATCCCGCCTTTATTTTTGTCGTATTAACAAGGTTTATTTCTTTTTTTGCATGATGCTACTAAAAAACAATTCATTATGAAGAAGCTCAGCTTGTTGTTTTTAGTTCTTTTAACAGGTTCAATATTATTTGCACAAAACCACAGGACGCAAAACATCGTAGTGGTTACATTAGACGGTTTCCGTTGGCAGGAACTATACCGGGGGGCCGACTCAGCCCTCATCAACTCAAAATATACAGATACCAAAGCAGATATACGTAAGAAATTTTGGGCTGACGCACCCGAAGATCGCCGTAAACTATTGATGCCCTTCTTTTGGTCGACTATTGCAAAAGAAGGACAATTATATGGTGACAGGGATATGGGTAATTGTGATGAAGTGGCTAATCAATATCATTTTTCTTACCCGGGCTACAACGAAATTTTTACCGGGTTCCCTGATGTGCGGGTCAACAGTAATAACCCTGTCCCCGATCCTAATACCAACGTATTTGAGTACCTGGACAAACAAAAAGGGTTTGAAAATAAAGTGGCTGTTTTTGCTTCGTGGGAAGCGTTTCCAGCTATATTTAATGTAGGACGTTCTGGTTTACAGGTTAATGCAGGCTACACCAATTTCGATGATGTAACGGCCGATGACCGCTTGAAATACCTGAACGAGATGCAGCATAAAGCACCGCATTACCTGGGCGATACCCGCATCGACTTTATGACCTATGAGTTTGGTAAAGAGTATCTGAAAGAATACAAACCGCGTGTAT
>DATHLW010000246.1:0-8164 GCA_035487675.1 Mucilaginibacter sp.
GTTCTTCTATAACTCCTTTGTAGCGCGGGTCCCAGGTTTTGATACAATAATCCATACTTACTTTTACCATAGGGTACATTTTTTTGAGCCAGTTATTATCCCCGCTGATACGCCATTCGCGGTACACTTTCATGATGCCGCCCAATTGCCCGTCAGCCGCCGCATGAAAATCATGAGTTGTGGGTTCTATTGGCAGGTTGGCCCTGAAGGTTTGATGTCCGTTCTCATCCTGGTTCTCGCAGAACTCAGTATGGCGCAGGCTTCTCTCTAGTGCCGGGAACAAATGCGGAATGGCCTGTGCATAATTCCATACATGCGTGCACGATCCGTGGCAACAACCCCAGGAATCGCCGCAACCTTCAAAGCTCCATAAACGGCCATCAAACTGGCGCATCACCGTTGGCGATTTCAGGATGGTGAGGTTGGCTGCCACCGCCTCAGTTACTTCGGGTGGTAAAGTACTGTTGTAAAATGCGGTACTGAATAGCCCCGATTTTTTTCTCAGATCGTCATAATTCTGTGCCCAATACGTGGTAACGGTGTTTATACTATCAAACCGGCTGCTATACCATGGCTTATAAAATTTGCCGTCAAAATGTTTGTCATATTTATCCAGTTCCACCTCCGAAGGCGTATTGCAGCAACCGCTGGCGGCATCGCAGTTTTGCTTGCGTGTCCCCATTTTGCCGAAAGTGATCTCGGAATCGGGTGTGTACCAGGCCATCATCACCCTGATCACCTTTTTTTGGCCGGGTTCCAGTTTAAATGGCACATATAAACTGGAACCCGGAGCATCATTAGGCACGGGAGGATTGCTTTTCATCTCGCCATTCTTTACTGCGTTCCAGGCCATCGTAAATGGGTCCCACCATCCGCCCCTGAACCAGCAGTGATCTACCACGGTATCATCTTCTGCTGAAAAAACGGCGAAATCTGTAGGGTATAGCTTCTCTTTAGTCCCGGCTTCGGATATAATAAAGCCGTTTTTAATAGGTTTTATGCTATTTTCCCCATTGTCGATCTTTAAAAAATTCTTTGCATTAAAGGAGAACACCGCATCAACAGCCGCTTTACCCGGATTGGTAAATTGATATTCAATAGCACCAACCGGTAAACTGGAATTGTCATCGTCAGTAGGAATAAAAGGGCTCCAGCCGGTGATTTCAACAGATAATGGTATATCCTTATCAGTAAGCTCAATGTGGCAAAAAGGGAATTCAGTTTTAAAGCTTGCACTATGAAAATGGGGCAATCCAGTTGTGGACCCACTTAGGCCATTACCTGCATCATGCAAACCAAATTTTTTCCAGTCGGGCACAGGGCCTTCCAGTAATTTCGCCCCGTTTTCGATACCTTTTATTGAAATAGCGGCAAACATGCCCGGATCATTAAACATGTCCGGCTGGTTCCGCACTGAAACCTGCGAAACCACGCCTGTACCCTCCAGGCAAAACATACCTGCACCTAGTCCCCCAATCGGGAAAGCGACGCGGTTAAGGAATTCGCCGGTGTAAGGTGTATTGTATTTTCGCTTTTCAGCGGGATTCTTTTTTGATAGTTCGGCTGTATTGGGTTCAGGTTTAGTATCAGCTATACTCAGGATGTTCAATGGAATAAAAGCCATAGTACTGCCCAAACTAACGCTTTTCAGAAAGTCCCTGCGGCCCGAGTCTTTTTTACCTGGTTTATCCTGCATTTGGTTTATGATTGGTGCCTGAAATTATTAAAAATAATCTGAAAAATTGCAGGTGCCACAGACACTTGTTTTGCAAATTGCCTGTATAAAACTCCGCTATATTTAGAGTTTTAATAGCTTGAAAAACAAATATTTAAAACAATCCCATTAACTGCGTGTAGTAACTCTGCTTCTATGTAAAGAATTTCGATTTCTTTATTTACCATAAACTTCTATTAAACCTATCGTTATGTTACTCATCGACAACCAGGCTTATTTTTTTTCAGTTAATCATATAACTAAGCCGTTCAGTACTAAACTCATTTATGGGATAAGCTTAAATAATATTTCTTACTATTTGTGTAAATCCCCAGGTATAAATGATTGTGAACAATTAGACGATAACCCCTCGCTTGATCCTGCCGTTTTTGAAGAGGTTTGTATTGTAATTACAGAGGTCGAAAAAGAATTCAAAAAAAGCCCGGGTTTAGAATTTCTAAATATGGAAATATTCAGAAAACTTACCACGCGAAAAAAACTTCCTGTTTTACCATTAGCGATAATTTAGGTTTTTAGATAATGATTCCTAGTATAGGGAATTTATGGATTTATGCTTTTCTTCTGATAAGACAGCAGTAACAGCAGCAATATCAGCCCGGCAATAAAATAAATACACAACACCAGTGCCGAGTTGCGCATGCTATTGGTGATATCATCCACCAAACCAAAGCTGAACATCCCTCCTACAATTGCCAGTTTCTCAGTCACGTCATAAAAACTAAAAAACGAAGCTGAATCAGGTATATCCTGCGGTATAAATTTAGAATAAGTAGAGCGTGAAAGCGATTGTATCCCTCCCATCACCAGGCCCACTACAACTGCCAGTACATAAAATTGAGTAGCATTTGTGGTGAAATAGGCTGCTATACAGGTTGCTATCCAGATACATACCACCCAGGAAAGTACTTTTACATTACCGAATTTGTCAGACAATCGCGACATCAACGTGGCACCCCCAATTGCTACTAATTGGATGATCAGGATAATTTCTATCAGGGATTCAGTCTCCATCTTTAGTTCTTTGGCACCAAAACTTGTAGCAACCAGCATGATGGTTTGCACACCCATGGAGTAAAAAAAGAAAGCAGGCAAATAACGTTTAAGAATAGGCATATTTTTTACCTGCCTCCATACATTGCCTAATTCAATAAAACCTCCTTTAATAATATTTTTATGATGACTTTGTGCATTTGGGCTGCCCTTGGGCAATACGGTGAAAGGTATGTAAGCAAAACAGATCCACCAGATACCCACTAATAAAAATGATAAACGGGCCGGAAAAGATTTATCGACAATACCAAACCATTCCGGTTTTAATACAAATGCAAAACAGATGAGCTGTAATATCACACTGCCTATGTAACCGTAAGTAAAGCCTTTGGCGCTCACACGATCCTGCATATCCAGTGTGGCAATTTCGGGCAGATAAGAATTATAGAAAACAAATCCGCCGCTATAACCTATCGCTGCTAGACCAAAAAATATCATGCTGATTTGCAGAGTATCAAACTTGAAAAAATAAAGCATGCAACATGATATTGATCCCAGCCAGGTAAAAAACTGCATGAATATTTTCTTATTGCCCCGATAGTCTGCTATGGAGGTCAGAATAGGTAGCAGCAAAGCAATAACAAGATAGGCAGCAGCCAGCGTGTAATCAGAGAGGGCTGTATTGACAAAACTATGCCCGAAAAAGGTAACGTGGTTTCCTGTTTTATCATTGCTGGTAATAGCCACATAATAAGCCGGGAAAATTGTTGAAGTAATTACCAGGTTATAGGCGGAGTTGGCCCAGTCAAAAAAGGCCCAGGCACGTATGGTGCGTTTGTTGTTTTTGGCTTCCATTGAGAGCTAAAAGTATAGAAATTTTGGTAAACACTGTTTATTCGGTACTCCCAACCGGCCACACTACCTTAGTCGCTTTTAATTCGCTGATATCCTTCCCTTTCAGCAACTGTGCGTAATTGATCATCCGGAATTTTTTACCATTCAGGTTCCTGAAATCAGGAGATAAGATCATATTAAGCTCGGTTTCCCTGTGCAACCCGACGATGGATTTGCCGTTTTTATCACTCATCAGCTTGCTGTTCACGTCCGTCAATGCATCTATTTCGGCACCTGCTGTTGCGGTATGGATCACTACCAGATTAGGATGATCAGAGCTTAGGTGATTATTGATATAATCCATAAAAGCTTTCTTTTTGGTAGCAACAGGTTCGCCCCACATTTCTTTATAAGTCTCTCCGTAATAGGTTACATTGCTTAATGTGGATATGGCTAAATGGTACTTGCGAGCCAGCTTTTCTGTTAAGGCCCTCAATTCAGGGGTTGAAAGCGCTATACCCATATGCGGGTCTACATAAGTGATCTTTACGCCCGAATGCAGGGCTCTTTCAATTTGTGCCGATAACTCCTTCTCAACTTCATCCAATTTATAGCCACTTTTTGCAAACTGTTCCGTGGAATAATGAAAGTAACCCAGGGTATCAACCAGGCTCGGCACTGCTGAACGTCCGAGTACAGGCCCCCATCGATAATATCTCCATTCGGCTGTCAGGGTTAGATGCACCCCCACACTTACATTCGGATATTTTTTTAATATAGCTACCGCTTCCTGGTACCATGGGCAGGCAAATTGTACCGAAACAGAGATCGGTAAACCAGTTGCTGCCATCTTCTGTGCAGCCATATTTACAGAATGGTTCATGCCGATATCATCCAGCCGGATCAGTAATTGAGGCAATTTGGTATTGTCTTGTGCCAACAAAAAACTGCTGACAAAAGTGGATAGTAGTAGCGTTAATGAGAAAAAAATTCTCTTCATAAAGGTTTCAATTGACTGGCAGCAAATTACTATAATAGTTCCATTTCATCAATTGGTTATTAAGATTGCCTTTAATAGCGTAGGTTTATTAACTTATTAACAAATAGTAAATTTATTAACAATTTTGTTAACAAAATGTCTTTTAAGGTTCATTTTTGGTAATTATAAGTTGATTTCTACTCGTGTTTTATTATCTTTGAGTATAAAGCGGCAGATATTCTGCTATTGATACATTAAAACTACTATTATGAAACACGGACTTTTGATCGATATGGATGGCGTCATCTACAGTGGCGAGGATTTGATCACTGGCGCAGATATATTTATAAATAATTTATTAAAAAACGGCACCCCTTTTACTTTTATGACCAACAACAGTCAGCGAACAAGGCTTGAAACAGTTCGTAAATTAAAACGGCTGGGCATTGAAGTTACCGAGGATCATGTTTATACCAGCGCCATGGCAACCGGCAAATTTTTGGGCGACCAAAGCCCTAACGGGACTACCGCTTACGTTTTGGGTGAGGGTGGTTTGCTAACAAGTTTGCATGAAAACGGTATTACATTGGTTGATAGCGACCCTGAATTTGTTGTTTTGGGTGAAGGACGGAATTTTACACTTGAGATGGTGCAACGGGCGGTAGATATGATATTGGCGGGAGCTAAATTCATCACTACCAACCGCGACCCGTCCCCTAAAAAACCAGGATGGAATAACCTTGGTATCGCAGCTACTACTGCTATGATAGAAGAAGCTACAGGGCGAAAAGCCTTTGTTACCGGTAAACCAAGCCCTGTAATGATGCGTTCGGCAAGAAAATACCTGGGATTGGAGACTGCCGAAACAACCGTTGTTGGTGATACTATGGAAACCGATATACAGGGAGGTATACAGATGGGATATAAAACAATCCTGGTACTTTCAGGAATATCGGACAAAGATACCCTTAATCACTATGCCTTTAAACCCGACCTGGTGGTAAGCTCGGTGGATAAGATCAAATTCCCGCTAAAGTGGTGGCAGAGCTAATTAAATAAAAAAGCGGACTGTTGTTAAACGGTCCGCTTCTTTTTGCTTTTTTAAAGCTGTTATTTAAGATGAGAGCGTAGCATCCATGCCATTTTCTCGTGTTCTTCCATCAGGCCTGTGATAAAGTCGCTTGTGCCTAAGTCATGATAATCATTGGCAAATGGATTGATATTGCCACGGATAAATTCGATAATGCTTTCGTGGTCTTCTACCAGCTCGCGGATAAAACCTAAACTGTCATTTGTCCTTTCAGTCAGCTCGGCCAGGTGGGTAAGCTGTAAGAAACTTTTCAGCGTGGCAGGTGCATAGTGCCCAAGCATGCGGATACGTTCGGCAACGCTGTCCATGGTCTCATCAAGCGCCTCGTATTGCTGCTCGAAAAATATATGCATCGAGTGAAAATCAGGCCCTTCAACATTCCAGTGGGCATTGCGGGTTTTTGTATAGAGTATGTATTCGTCGGCCAATAATTTTGCCAATTGAGTGGAAACTGCTTTCCTGTTTGCTTCGGTAATTCCAATATTAGTTTTCATCGGTGTGGGTTTAAAGAATAAGTGTTATTTCCTGTTATTTCAGGGTAGAACAAATATAGGAAATGCGCTAATGTCAAATGATAATTGATTTAAAATTGACGCTGGTTTTACTTGTAATTAATATGGATTTTGACTGCTATTGAAATGAAAAAAGCGAACAACCGTGGGTTATTCGCTTTAGTGCGGAAGAAGGGACTCGAACCCCCACGCCTCGCGGCGCCAGATCCTAAGTCTGGTGCGGCTACCAATTACGCCACTTCCGCATTAGGATTTTTAAGAGTCGGCAAAGATAAATTATTTTTTATGATTACACCGATTTTTTTCAGATTTCACCGATTAAGGCTATCAATCAACGTGTTAAAATACTCAGGTGCCTGTAATAACCTGCTCCCATACCACGAAAAAAGTTCGCCATCAACCAGTTGAACATTGGCATGTGGTAATAAGGCCTTAAATTCCGCAATATGTCTCTCCTGGAACGGGTAAGGTTCTGACGACAGCAGTACTATATTCGGATTTGCCTCTACTAACTGCGCCGGAAATACTTCAGGGTATCTATCCACCTCAAAAGCATTACGCAAACCACACCTTCTAAGCATATCATCAATAAAAGTGCCCTTGCCAACCACAATAAATGGCTTTCTCCATATCAAATAAGCAGTACGTAAGTGCGTAGTTTTTACATGGAGATCTTCGAAATTTGATTGGATGGATTTTGTTAGTTTTTCCGATTCGGCATTTTTTCCCGTCAGCTCTCCTACTTGCCGGATCATGTCGACTGCCCCATCCAGGTTGGTAATATCGCTCATCCAAACCGGAAAATGCTCCATCAACTCTTCCAACTGGCTGCGTTCATTTTCCTCTTTATTCCCAATAATAAGATCAGGGTTTAATTTTCTTATTAAATTGATATTTAATGTTTTAGTTCCACCTATCTTTTGTTTTTGTTTAACCTTGTCAGAGGGGTGAATACAAAATTTTGTGATGCCAATGATCGCATCATCAAGGCCAAGATCAAACAATAACTCAGTTTGAGAGGGTACAATCGAAATGATCCTTTTAGGCGTATCAGGCACTTCAACAGTGCGGTTCATCTGGTCAATAAATACAGGCATTAATTATCAGTAAGCGTTCTCGTCGCCTTTTAGTGTGATCCAAAAGGTAAGAAAAATAATTTTAATGTCGAGCAGGAAAGACCAATTTTTCAGGTACCATATATCGGCCTCAATACGTTTCAGCATGGCCTCCACATTTTTTACTTCGCCCCGTAAGCCCAGTATTTGCGCCCATCCTGTAATTCCTGGTCTTAATAAATGCCTTGATTTATACTTATCTGTCCATTGTGAATATTCTTCTGTATGATGTATCATATGCGGTCTCGGGCCAACGATGGACATATTACCGATTAGCACGTTAAAGAATTGCGGTAGTTCGTCAAGATTGGTTTTACGCATAAAAGCACCTACGCGTGTAACGCGGGAATCATCACGGGTTGCCTGTTTTTTATCGGCATCATTATTTACACGCATACTTCTGAATTTATAACATTTGAAATGCGTGTTGTTCCATCCCGTTCGTACCTGGACAAAAAATACAGGGCCTTTTGATTCCAGTTTTATCAATATGGCTAAAATGGGGTAAAGCCAGCTAAAAACGAAAAGAATAACGAATAATGAAAACAGGATATCGAATGCTCTTTTAAAAAACCTTCTGAACATGCTTTAAACAGGCTGATGACTGTAAGCATTACGCCTTAATTATGCAAAGGGTTGTTTGGGAGGAGTTGAAAAGTTGCAAGGTTGTAATGTTGAAAAGTTATATATCTATTTGACAGTTGAATACCCGACTTTAATTCTTTAACCTTCCAACTTTACAACCTTCCAACCACCGTCAACCATTATAGATCTGGTATACACCGGCGATAATACGGTTTTTAGCAGACCCGACAAGGATAGTGGCTATTTTTCGTTCGATCATCAGTTGTTCAGCTTGATGGATGTACTCATCCGGTTCGATAATCACCGGGTTTGCGGTCATCATTT
>DATHLW010000247.1:0-2219 GCA_035487675.1 Mucilaginibacter sp.
TCATTACCCAATCCAAAAATTACAGAGCAGAATTCATTGGTTTTTGAAAAAGAATTGGGACAAAGAAGTAGGTAATGATGTTAGATTGCCTTTACAACCTCTGAAAGACATCCATTTTGATCAGCGGTACATCAACAATGTAGTTACTCCAACATCGAAAGATACTTATTATGCCTTATTTGGGGTCGCTTTACTCATCATCATTACCGCTTGTATCAATTTTATAAATCTCGCAACTGCCCAGGCTATAAAAAGGGCCAAAGAAGTAGGGGTACGGAAAGTTTTAGGAGCCAGGCGTTCACAGTTGATCAAACAGTTTATTGGCGAAACAACTGTTTTAGTATTACTAGCTTTAGCGCTTGGAGTTGCTGTAGCTGCATTATTTTTATCAAATGCAGGTAGCTGGTTAAACATAAATATTGACGCTCACGAATTAGCGCAACCAATTGTGATTGAATGGATAATTGGTATAACTATACTTGTTATTTTGATTGCGGGTTTATATCCCGCTTTTGTTCAGTCGGCTTTTCAGCCTGTAGATTCTTTGAATAATAAATCAGGCAAATCATCACGAGGGTTCTTTTTGCGCAAAAGCCTTGTGGTTGGCCAATTTGCTATTTCACAGATATTGATAGTCGGGACTTTGGTTGTAGCCCATCAAATGGATTTTTTTGAAAATCAGGATCTTGGTTTTAACAAAGATGCTGTAATTTCAATACCTATACCTAATTCGGCCAAAACAGAAGTTTTAAAGAATGAATTGGTTAATAATCCGGGCATTATGCAGGTCAGCCTTTCGTCAGGTGCGCCTTCTTACAATAGTAATTTTAATGCTTTTTCAGCACCCGACTATGGTATTATAAAAAGTGATGTAACAGAGGTGAAGGATATCGATGAAAATTATACCGATATGTTTGGGCTTAAGATGCTTGCCGGTAAGAAGATCACTAAAACAAACCCAAAGGATACTGTTCAAAATATTGTTGTTAATGAAACCCTGATTCACAAATTGGGAATAATGGACCCGCAAAAAGCTATCGGGAAACGTATTTTATTTCGCGGAGCTGCCAACATTATTGGTGTCGTACAGGATTTTCAGAGTGAATCAAAACATAAAATGAGGAGAGCTTGCATCCTCGAATACAGTTCTCAAAGATTTTTTGTGACGAGTATGAGGCTTCAGACAAGTGGTATGAACCGGACGATAGATCAGATCGGCAAATCGTGGTCGGCCCTTTTTCCAGATGACTTGTTCCAGTACGAATTTCTTGACGATCATATAGCCAGTCTTTATACGCAGGAGCAAAAAGAATATACTGCTTTCAAACTTTTTTCCTGTATAGCTATACTCATAGGTTGTTTAGGGTTATATGGGTTGATTGCATTTGCAGCTTCTCAGCGCACCAAAGAGATCGGTATCCGTAAGGTATTAGGTGCTCAGATCATGAATATTGTTGGACTGTTCTCGAAGGAATTTATTGTGCTTATAATCATAGCATTTGTTATAGCCGCACCAGTTGGATATTACGTGATGCACAATTGGCTGGAGAACTATGCCTATCATATCAATATCGGCCCGGGGACATTTATAATAGCTATTATAACATCATTTACTATTGCCGGTATAACCATTGCTTACCAGACAATAAAAGCGGCTAGGGCAAACCCTGTGAAGAGTTTGAGGAGTGAATAACTGTCTGATTAAAAAATAATTAAAAAGATATAAAACAGATGCAACCTAATTTTTGTAAGTGGCGTCTTACTTTAAAAAACTGCTGAACCATGAGACAATTATTTAAGCTTTTAATAGCCACTATACTTTTAACAGGTAGCGGCTATGCTTTTGCAAAAACGCATTCAATATCGACTGCAGACTCACTTGAAACTGTTAATAAGAAACTTCCGGGGTTTAATGCTTTACAAATTTCCGGGCCCTTCGATGTGTACGTTGAACAGGGTAATACTGAGTCGTTAACCTACCAGGCTCCTAAAGAGATATTGGATCGAATAGTTGCTGAAGTAGAGGGTACTACACTGCATATAAGCAATAAACATGATAACTGGGGATGGGGTCCTAAAAGCTGGTGGAGCGATAAAAGTTGGTGGCATCATCACCAGGGGAAAATAATAGTACATGTAACAGTGAAAGACCTGAACAGTATTAAAGTTTCAGGATCGGGAGGTGCATTTTTCGATAATGGGATTTCTGCCAATTCATT
>DATHLW010000248.1:0-3769 GCA_035487675.1 Mucilaginibacter sp.
AGTGCCTTCTCTTGATTCTGTAATCATTACCAGGTAATTCTGCCCGTTGAACGTGATCAGGTCCTCAACAGCACGGCCACCTTCACTTTTTTTCTCTTTGGGATTAGTGTAAACAGTATCAAAATATCTTCTTTGAAAGCTCTTTCGATCAGTTTTTATAAATGTGGTAACATCTTCGTCGAAATCAACCTGTGTGGGTAAACGACGGTTGCCAGATACATATTCTTTTACTTCATCAATTTCCTCAGTCAGGTCGCGGTCGAGTTGTATCCTTGATATATAACCTATTGCAAAAAAATAGATCACTCCACCGACAAGCAAAACCGATATAGTTATAATAATACTTGCTCTATTGTAGTGATCAGCTAGTTTCATTACGCAGTAAATTTATAACCAATCCCATACAATGATTTGATATAATCGTTGCAATTGGCGTCCATTAGTTTTTTTCTCAGGTTTTTTATGTGGGTATAAATAAAATCATAATGGTCGTGCAGGTCCATTTCATCACCCCAAAGGTGTTCGGCTATGGCATTTTTGGAGATCACTTTGCCTTTGTTGGCAATAAAATAAAGCAACATGTCATATTCTTTACGGGTTAAGATCACATTGCTGCCATTGATCTCCACATTCCTCCCTGGCAGATCGATCGATATTTCATTAAAAACTATGGTATTGTTGCTGCTAAATGTTTTGCGCCGGTAAATGGCCACTACTCTTGCTTTTAATTCGGCCAGGTGAAAGGGTTTGGTTAAATAATCGTCTGCACCGATATTCAGACCCTTGATTTTATCATCAAGAGAGCCTTTTGCGGAGATGATCAATACGGATTCATTTCTGATCTTATTGCGCAGGAAATCAAGCACAGCAAACCCTTCGCCGTCGGGTAAGCCAATGTCCAGCAATACACAGTCGTACACATAGTCAGAAAGCTTTGCCATAGCACACTTTAACGAATCGCAGCATTCACAAATATTGCCGTCATCGCCCAGGTAATCAGCTATGTTTTGTCGAAGCCCCGCTTCATCTTCAACTATCAAAAATTTCAATGGCCTACAATTATAGAGTATTAGATTTTACTTATGTGTAACTAACAATTTTACTAAGCAATTCTGTTTTTAATATGAAGTACTATGAATTTTAAACTTTTGCTACCTGCATTTGTTCTTTTTGTTGTCTTCAGCTTTTAATGAGTTAAATTTGTTATATATCAATCATCATATCAATGGATTACACTGTCAAGATACTATCGGCTGAAAACGTTACCCACAATGTAAAACGCTTTGTAGTAGAAAAGCCCGTAGGTTTTCAATTTGTACCCGGCCAGGCAACCGATTTATCCATCAATAAAAAGGGGTGGGAGGATAATAAACATCCATTCACTTTTACTGGCCTTGTCGATGCGCCTTACCTGGAGTTCACCATAAAAATTTACACCAACCCTGAGGGCGTTACCCGTCATCTGGGGCAATTGGGTGCAGGTGATGAACTGATCATCAGCGATGCTTGGGGAGCGATCGAGTACAAAGGGCCAGGTTATTTTATTGCGGGGGGAGCAGGTATCACCCCCTTTATAGCTATACTAAGGCGATTGTATAAAGATGGGAAAACAGGAGATAACGTACTTTTTTTCTCAAATAAGACCGATCTGGATATTATTCTGAAAAATGAGCTTGAATTAATATTAGGTAAAAACGCACATTTTACAATAACAAGCCAAAAAGATAGCAAATACGACAAGCGAAGGATTGATGCTGATTTTCTGAAAGCCGAAGTAACAGACTTTAAGAAACATTTTTACGTATGCGGGCCTGATGATATGGTGATAGAAATTAGCAAAACACTCGAAAAATTGGGCGCCAAATCCGATTCGGTGATATTTGAAAAGTAATGGTTCTCCAATTAATTTGGAAAGGCACCTGCAAGTTAGCAAGTGCCTTTTTTATTGTTAGTTTGCAAACAGTCCCACTTTATAAGCTCCGGCAGTGGTACGGAAAGCAATATTGATGCGATTGTAGCAGTTAATGGTAACTGTTGCAACGGTAAGGTCAACCAGTTCCTCTTCAGTAAAATGCTTTTTCGCCTTTTCATAATCTTCATCCCGAACATGGCCATCTGTTATATTAGTAACGACCTCAGCCCAGCCTAATGCAGTGCGTTCACGATCGGTATAAAAGGGAGCCTCACGCCATGCATTAAGTACCAACAAACGTTGTTCGGTTTCACCTTTTGCAAGCAGATCTTTGGAGTGCATATCAAGGCAAAAGGCACAACCATTGATCTGCGATACCCTGTAATAAATTAGATTTAATAATGATTGCTCTACCTGTGAATCTTTCAGGTATATGCCTAAGCTATACAACGCGGTCATTGCTTTCTGGCCTTTATTGAAGGCATTGATTCTTTGTTCCATGTCTTTTAATATTAGTTGATGTTTGAATTATACCCCATCAACTGATGAGCTTCCTGGAATTGGACAAAAAGAAAGCAAAAATACTTCGACGACGCATGGCGCAATATTGCCCTTAACTTGGCGCGATTATCACTTTAGCAAAAGCTTTTAAATCTTAAGTTTGTATAGTAATAGATCAATCATTGATTTACAGTTCATTCCTTCAAACAAGATGGTACTTCAAAACAAAAATGCAATTATATATGGCGCAGGCGGATCTATAGGCGGTGCCGTTGCCAAAGCATTTGCCGGTGCAGGCGCCAGGCTGTTCCTGACAGGGCGTAATCTTAGCTCTGTTCAAAAACTGGCGGATGAGATCATAGCTTCAGGTGGCATTGCCGAAGCGTCCGAAGTAGACGCAATGGACAATAATGCCATCAATAATCATTTGGATAGAGTAATAAAAAAATCAGGTACAGTTGATATATCTTTCAATTGTATAGGGTTGCAGGTTTTACAGAATATGCCGTTAGTGGATATGTCGGTAGATGATTTTGTGCGGCCTTCACAAATTGCAATGCGGAGCCACTTTCTCACAGCAACTGCCGCCGGAAAAGTAATGATGAAGCAGAACTCCGGAGTGATCTTATCGCTTACAGCTACCCCTGGTGGCATAGGTTATCCGTATACTGCTGGTTTTGCCCCTGCATGTAGTGCTATGGAAGCTTTTTACCGCAACCTGGCTGCCGAATTGGGAATATACAATATCCGTGTGGTGAATATGCGTTCGGCAGGGTCACCCGACTCGGCGGTGTTCAAACATGCCATTGATACAATGCCCGATGTGATGGCTGGTATTCTGCAGAAAATGGAAGCTGACACGATGCTGAAGAAACTGCCATTAATGGCGGATATCGCCAATGTTGCCGTTTTCCTGGCATCAGACATGGCCGGGAAAATAACTGGGGTAACAGTTGATGTTACTTGTGGTACCACTGCCGCATTAAATTATAGGGTTGATGCTGTCAATCCGAGTCCTAACCTCTCTTAAGTATGGGACTATTGCTTCTGAATTATTTATCCATCCGGTAAACAAGAAGAGCGGCTGACTTGCCGCCGACTTCTCTTGCCGCCAATAAAAATAACCGAAGTTCAGGGACCCAAAGCGATGTCCGTGCACCACTACGCGTAGGAATATCGGCCACCTGATTGTAAACAGAGGGGCCTGTTTGTTTAAAAATGTCGATAGAACCACCACCACCGCTGATCAGGATTTGTTTTGTTTTTTCATCCCAATAGAAATCATCCACATCGCCTACCATCCCCGAGCTGAAAATCTCTTTTCCCGATTGACTGTCCAGTATCTTTAAAGTTGCA
>DATHLW010000249.1:0-5897 GCA_035487675.1 Mucilaginibacter sp.
AGCATAGCTCCCAAAAGGCATTGGAGAATGGGATGAACCTTCACCAATTATTTGAAGAGCTGAAAGATTTGCGTAAGACAGTAAGTATGCCAATACTGCTGATGGGTTATGTAAACCCGATGGTACAATACGGTATAGAAAATTTCTGTAAAAAAGCAGCTGAGGTTGGCGTAGACGGTGTTATAGTACCCGATCTCCCGATGTATGAGTATGAAACTTTGTATTCTAAATACTTTACCGACAATGGCCTTAGTAATATATTCCTGGTAACGCCGCAAACATCTGAAGAACGTGTCCGTAAGATCGATGGCCTAACCAATAGCTTTATTTATTTGCTATCATCTTCATCAATAACAGGCAAAAACTTACAGGTATCCAACGCGATAGAAGACTATTACAAACGCATTAAAGCCATGCAATTAAAAAACCCGGCTATTATCGGTTTCGGTATCAATAACAACGAAACTTTTAGCAAAGCATGTGAATATGCCCGTGGTGCTATTGTGGGAAGCGCGTTTGTAAAGTTTTTGGCGACCGAGAATTATTTGGAGAGGATTCCGGGGTTTGTGAAGATGATAAGATGAATTTTTATATCGGATGGAAAAACTATAACTTTATTTAAAAATTCTAAACCGATATCATTGAAATCAAACGTCAAAAAAATTGTTGATAATCTTTTAGTTCAAAAAATAGTATCAAATGAGGAAGCTACTGAGCTTAATTCAGAATTAGAAAATCAATCCATCGATACTTTACGGGTACTTTCTCGATTTTTTTATAAGAAAACGTCAGGAACGGCATATCCGTCGGGGCCAGTAATGTTCATTTATCGAGTTAAGGGAATAAAAAAAGATAAAGTAGAGCCGGACTTATTAAATAGGTTATTGGATGTGATATTTTCGAATAACCTTATTGAAGATATCACACATCAAAAGCTCAAAAATGAAATATCAGATTTCCAAATAGCAGATAGCTTTCATTTAATCTATCGCCTAACAAATCTTAACCATTTTTACCTGAATTTCACCAAAGAGCATCAGCTTGAATTTTTCAAACAATTAAAGGGGGAGGATTTTCAGAGTAATCTGATAGATCATCGCAAAGAGAAAAAATTATCAAGCGCAATTGAAAAAGGTAAACTTAATTCATATCTGGATTTCTTCAGATACTGCTATAATTGTCGTTTTCTTGACTTTAACCCTAAAAAATATAATCGTAATGATCTGTTTAAACGTTTATTGAAAATTTTTGGTGAATTATCTTATAAGAGCTTTATAATAGACAACTGTTATTTTGAAATAACGGAAAATGATGAAATAAAAGCGCCAGCCTATAAGTTGATCAATTTATCATTTCAAATAGCTGGTAAAATTTTTAGTTATAGTTATGAATTAAGAGACGACCTCGCTTCAAAGAAATATAATTATGGCTATGATATTGAAAATTTCCTGGAATTGTTAAACAGTACATTAACTGCATTCGGTTTTGATTATCGTTTCGCAGTAATCGATGATCGATCAGAATCAAAAGGTGCTTTGCAGGAAGATTATCAATTCGCAATATGCATGATCGATAAACAAATGCAGCACTTATTTGATTCTTCAAAACTACGTGATCGTTTTTTATTTATTCGACAGCACCTTAATTTTTGGCCGCTTTTATCTTATTATCAAATTCAATATTCACTGTATTATTATAAAAGTTCGGGAATATTAAGTCATTTAAATAATGAGCAGGTTGAAAATATATCAGCCACAATTTATGATAAGACCTACGGAAACTATGTTAATTTGATAAGCTGCTTTCCTGATACAGTCACAACAATAAGTCGCTGGAAAAGACTTGGGAAACAACCCTATCGATTTTTTTTGGAGTCATTGAGTAAAATATCACATGGCGTTCTGAATTTCTATGATATTGAAGATGGATATCCCGATTTACCAATTGAAAAAGAGATCGATTTCGAGGTCAGCTTTAAGATCGATGGCGAAAGATATAATCTAAAAATGACGTCGTATGGTGAATTCAACACCCAAATAGTTCATGAGGTAAACGAAATCGTAAAGAAAAATTACTCCGATTACCTATTGTTCGATGTTATCGGTTCTGGTGTTGAAAATTATTACTATATGTTTTTGACTATGGAACAAGCCGAGTATTTATATAAGTATAATATATTGGAAACGCATCCTATATTTTAGATATAAATTACAAATACAATTCCAACTCCCCCTTGCCCTCACGCACAACCTCAAACTCACCCGAGGTACAATCCACCACAGTAGAGGGAATATTGCCACCATAGCCGCCGTCGATCACAATGTCTACCGTATCTTCATATTTTTCCTGTATCAGTTCAGGATCGGTCGAATATTCGATGATGTCATCGTCATCATGAATAGAGGTGGAAAGGATAGGGTTACCTAATACCCTTACGATCTCACGTGCTATATCATTATCAGGAACACGGATACCCACCGTTTTTTTATTGGAGCTTAGTAACTTCGGCACATTATGGCTGGCATTAAAAATAAAGGTAAAAGGGCCGGGCAGCGCCTTTTTTAATACACGGAATGTCGCGTTATCTATTGGCTTGATATAATCGGATATGTGCCTTAAGTCGTGGCAGATAAAAGAAAAGTTAGCTTTTTCAGGTTTAATGTGCCGTAACTGGCAGATCTTTTCAATTGCTTTGTGATTGGTGATATCACATCCCAAACCATAAACTGTATCGGTAGGGTAAATGATAAGCCCTCCTTTACGGAGTGCATCAACCACTTGTTCTATTGCTTTCGGGTTCGGATTTTCGGGATAGATCTTTATCAGCATAATGATTCGGCAAATATACCTTCTGATAGTGTTAAAAAAGAAAAGGCCATTTGCATTTGCAAACGGCCTGAAGATTAATGTGTGTGAAAAAAGAAATTATGCTTGTTTTATCAACTGTGCGTTGATGGTCAGTTTGATATCCTCGCCAACAACTACTGAACCGGCTTCGGTTACGCCATCCCAGGTTAAACCAAACTCTTTACGGTTAATTTTACCTGTTAATTCAAAACCTGCTTTTGTATTGCCATAAAAATCAGCAGCCGAACCACCGTATTCAACATGTAAGGTAACTGGTTTGGTTACATCTTTTATCGTCAGGTCGCCTTGAAGATCATACTCATCTTCACCAGTTTTTTTGAATGAAGTTGATTTGAATTTGATATGCGGGTATTTCGCAGCATCAAAAAATTCTGCTGATTTCAAGTGTTCGTCACGTTGGGTTTGTTTGGTGTCAATGCTGTCGATATCGATTGAAAATTCAATTTTTGAATGTTCAAAATCTTCGCCTTCGCTTTCAACTGTTCCTTCAAAGCTCTTGAAGAAACCACTTACTGTTGAGATAACAAGGTGTTTAACCTTAAACTGTACTTCTGAATGCATTGGGTCAATTGACCACTTCGTTAATGTTTGTGTTTCCATGATCTTTAATGATTGTTTTATAAAGCAAAGATAAATAATATATGTTTAAACATCTATTTTATTTATGAAGATTACATTTTGTCGACAAATCGTATAGACTTTAACCGCCAAAGGCTTTTTTTGTTCGGACAAAACAACTAAAATCAAGCATAAAACAAATATTTATTTTTAATATTAGTCCAGCATGAACTAAATAAAAAGAGCCCGTTAAGGGCTCCTTTGAATATCGAATTTCGAATGTTGAATTTCGAATATAGAAATATTGACACTAATCTCTGATTAACTGATCGCTGATTAACTATCTCTACTTAGCTAACACTTCTTCAACACGTTGCGCAGCTTCTTTCAGCAGGATAGCTGAGTAAACCTTCAAACCTGATTCATCGATCAGTTTTTTAGCTTCTTCAGCATTGGTGCCCTGCAAACGAACGATGATAGGAATCGTGATATTACCTAATTCCTTGTAGGCATCAATTACACCCTGTGCAACACGGTCGCAACGTACGATACCTCCAAAAATGTTGATCAGGATGGCTTTTACATTAGGGTCTTTCAGGATTATGTTGAAAGCAGCCTTAACGGTTTCAGCATTGGCTGTACCACCAACATCCAAAAAGTTTGCAGGCTCGCCACCGGCGAGTTTAATGATGTCCATAGTAGCCATAGCCAAACCGGCACCGTTAACCATACATCCTACGTTACCGTCAAGCTTCACATAGTTCAGGTTTGATTTGCTTGCTTCAACTTCATTAGGGTCTTCCTCGTGAAAGTCGCGCAAATCAGCAAAATCCGGGTGACGGAATAAGCCGTTGTCATCCAGGTTCACTTTGGCGTCAACAGCCAGTATTTTGTTATCAGATGTTTTTAAAACAGGATTGATTTCAAACAAAGAAGAATCAGTGGCATCGTAAGCTTTGTATAAAGCGGTTACAAATTTCACCATATCTTTGAAAGCATCGCCTGATAAGCCAAGATTGAAGGCTATTTTGCGAGCCTGGAAAGGTTGCAAACCTACCTTCGGGTCAATTTCTTCTTTAAATATCAGGTGAGGGGTATGTTCTGCTACGTGTTCGATATCCATACCACCCTCTGTAGAATACATCACAATATTGCGGCCTTTTGCACGGTCAAGCAATACGCTGACATATAATTCTTTTGTTTCACTTTCGCCCGGATAATAAACATCCTGGGCTACCAATACCTTATGTACTTTTTTACCTTCGGGACCAGTTTGCGGGGTTACCAGCTGCATACCTAATATAGCACCTGCTTTTTCCCTAACCTCGTCCATGTTTTTTGCCAGCTTAACGCCTCCGCCTTTTCCACGGCCACCGGCATGTATTTGCGCCTTTATTACTACCCAACTTGATCCTAAGTCTCCCTTTAATTTTTGAGCGGCTGCGGCTGCTTGTTCAACAGTGTCGGCAACAATGCCTTCCTGCACCCTGACTCCAAAGCTTTTTAAAATGGCTTTACCCTGGTATTCGTGAATATTCATGTTGTGTGAAGAATTTGCGCCAAAGCTACGATTTTGTTTTACAAAATCGGAGATCAGAAATCAGTGATTAGAGATTAGGTGTTTTAAATGATAAATGGTTTACAATACCAATATTTAACAACTAATCACTGATCTCTAATCGCTAATCACTAAATTAGCCCCCATGCTCAAAGCTCACGCTATACACAAATCATACGGACAACTTAAGATATTAAAAGGTGTCGATTTTGAAGTTAAAAAAGGGGAGATCGTAACCATAGTAGGGGCATCAGGAGCGGGTAAAAGTTCTTTGTTAAACATCCTCGGTACATTGGATAAACCGGATTCTGGCAGTGTGATTATCGGCAGCACGGATATTAACAAGCTAAGCAACAAAGAATTAAGCTCGTTCCGGAATAAGAAGATTGGCTTTGTATTTCAATTCCATCATTTATTGGTTGAGTTTAATGCTTTGGAGAATGTTTGCATACCGGCATTAATAGCAGGAGATACTCGGGCAGTTGCCGAAAAGAAAGCTTTTGCATTATTAGACAGGTTGGGATTGAAAGACAGGGTAACCCATAAGCCCAGCCAACTGTCAGGCGGTGAGCAGCAACGAGTGGCCGTTGCACGTGCATTGGTTAATAGTCCGGCAATGATTTTTGCTGATGAGCCATCAGGCAACCTGGATTCGACCAATGCAAACGAATTGCATCATTTATTTAGCGAACTGAGAGATGAATTTCATCAAACCTTTGTGATCGTTACCCACAATGAACACCTGGCTGAATTATCAGATAGAAAAGTATTAATGAAAGATGGTTTAATAGTTCAATAAATAATAGTGTACATACTTATTACGGGAGCGGCATCGGCGGAGGCATATAGTTTAAAAACGGCATTGAGCTCAGAGCAGGTTTTGGTAGGCGATTATGTGGAGCTGCCGGATATA
>DATHLW010000250.1:0-6934 GCA_035487675.1 Mucilaginibacter sp.
TTACGCCTGATAAGCTGACGGATGCTGGCGGTTACCGCTATATTAAAGCACGGCGGCCGGAGTTGTACGGCGACATTATTGCCCAACCCCACCAATCGGAGCAAAAAGTGGTTTGGATGAATACGGAAGTATAATTTTGCAATTGTTTGCATAGATTAGCGCCTTATGAAGCATATACTCTCATGTGCATTGATATTAGCGCTTTTCAGTACCGCAAAAGCACAGCATCAGGATAAGTACATAGCACCTGTTGATACAGCTGTTCAGCAAAAATTGAATCAGTGGCAGGGCCTTAAATTTGGGTTATTCATGCATTGGGGGCCCTACAGCGAATGGGGTGTAGTGGAGAGCTGGAGCATTTGCCCCGAAGATGAGGGATGGACGCAGCGCAAAGGCCCTTATGGTGCCGATTATAATACCTACGTAAAAGCGTATGAAAACCTGCAGACAACATTTAATCCCATCCATTTTGATCCGGAAAAATGGGTAAAGGCTGCTAAAGATGCCGGGATGAAATATGTGGTTTTCACAACCAAACACCACGATGGGTTTTGCATGTTTGATACCAAAGAAACAGATTACAAAGTTACAAGTACCAAAACACTGTTTTCATCCAACTCAAGAAGCAATGTAGCCAATGAGATTTTCAAAGCTTTTCGTAAAGAGAATTTTATGATAGGCGCTTATTTTTCAAAACCAGACTGGCATAGCCCATATTATTGGTGGCCCTATTTCCCGCCAAAAGACAGAAATGTAAATTATGATCCGGCCAAATATCCCGAAAAATGGAAAAAGTTTAAAGATTATACTTACAACCAGATACAGGAACTGATGACCGGTTATGGTAAAATAGATATCCTGTGGATGGATGGCGGTTGGGTAAGGCCGTTAAATACTGTGGACAGGGATGTAGAATGGCAGCGTGGCATTAAGTATGACCAGGATATTGATATGCCCAAAATTGCAAAAATGGCAAGAGCCAAACAACCCGGCCTCATTATGGTTGACCGTACGGTTGCCGGCGCCTATGAGAATTATACCACGCCGGAACAGGAAGTACCCGCTGCCCCTATTAGCCATCCATGGGAAACCTGTATGACCATGGGCAGCTCCTGGAGTTATGTGCCCGGAGATCACTATAAATCCCCTTTGCAGATCGTTCAGCTGCTTATTAAAGTGGTATCACGTGGTGGAAACTTATTGATGAATATCGGACCTGGCCCCGATGGTGACTGGGACCCGGAAGCATATAAACGATTGGCTGATGTAGGCAAATGGATAAAGATCAATGGAGAAGGGATATACTCCTCCAAAGCTATTGAGCCTTACTCCACAGAAAATATATTCTTTACGCAATCCGCGCATGGAGAAAATGAATATGCATTTGTGTTGTCAGAAAACAATGAGGTTATTTTACCGGCGGTAGTAACCATTAAAACCGGCAATTCGAGAAAAGCCAAACACATTGCCCTGCTCGGAACAAATCAAAAACTTAAATGGAGCCAGCAGCAGGATAGTATCTCAATAACCATCCCGGAGTCGCTTCAAAACGGTAGCGGGCTGATGTATGCTGCTGCATTTAAAATAACTTATAACTAATCAGTTATGAAATTATCACAACTAACCACTTATCTTGAAAGCCTTGCCCCTTTGGCATACCAGGAAGATTATGATAATTCGGGTTTAATTGTTGGCCATCCGGACCAGGAAGTTACCCAGGCACTCATCTCGCTGGATTGCACCGAAGCTATAGTAGACGAAGCCATAGCCAAAGGCTGCCAGGTGATCATTTCACATCACCCTATTGTTTTCAGGGGGTTAAAGAAATTCAATGGAAAGACTTATGTGGAGCGTGTGGTAGAAAAAGCCATCCGCAACCATATTGCCATTTATGCGATTCATACCAACCTGGATAATGTGATGAATGGCGTAAACGAACGTATTTGTGAAACGTTGGGCCTGAGTAATTGCCGCATATTATCCCCCAAAAACGGCCTGCTCAAAAAGCTGGTTACTTATGTGCCATCTGACAAAGCCGAGCAGGTGCGCAACGCTCTGTTCCACGCAGGCGCAGGCAACATCGGCAACTATAGCGAATGCAGTTTTAATGCCGAAGGGACAGGCACATTTAAAGGCGGCGAGGATACCAACCCTTATGTTGGTGAGCCGGGCATCCGTCATTATGAGAACGAAGTGCGTGTAGAAACCGTTTATCCTGCCAATTTGGAAAGCAAATTGCTGATGGCTTTGTTCCTGGCACATCCTTATGAGGAAGTAGCTTATGATCTTTACGAGTTGACTAATCAGCATAACGAAGTAGGTTCAGGAATGATAGGGGAACTGGATGAAACAATGGACGAGGAAGAGTTTTTGTTCGAATTGAAGCAAAAAATGCATTGCCATGTGATCAGGCATACTACATTGTTAGGGAAAAACGTTAAAAAAGTAGCAGTTTGTGGTGGTGCTGGTGGCTTTTTATTAAAGCATGCCATAGCTGCCGGAGCTGATGTCTTTGTAACGGCAGACTATAAATATCATGAGTTTTTTGATGCCGAAGGAAAGATAGTAATTGCCGATATCGGACATTTTGAGAGTGAGCAATTTACGCAACAATTATTATATGAAATAATTAGAAAAAAATTTGCTAACTTTGCCGTCCGTTTAACAGAAATTAATACAAACCCCGTCAAATATTTTATTTAATGGAACAAACCGTAGAACAAAAGCTAAAAGCTTTATACGAACTACAAACCATCCACACCAAGATTGATAAGATACGCCAGGTAAGAGGTGAACTCCCTATGGAAGTTGCCGACCTGGAAGATGATGTTGAAGGATTGGAAACCCGTATTCAGAAAATAAAAAGCGAGCTGGATGACCTGGAGGATGATATTGTAACCCGCAAAAACCTGATCAAAGAAGCGCAGGCCAATATCAAAAAATACGAAACTCAGCTTAACGAAGTAAAAAACAACCGTGAGTATGAAGCTATCTCAAAAGAAATTGAGATACAGGGATTAGACATACAAGTGAGCGAAAAGAAGATCAAGGAATTTGGTTACGAGATCACAACCAAAACCCAGATCTACGAAAAAGCATTAGCTGATCTGGAAGGCCGCCGTGCTGACCTGGATGCTAAGAAAGCTGAATTAGGCACCATCACTTCTGAAACTGAGAAAGAAGAAAACGAACTGACCTCTGAAGCAGAAAAAGCTTCAAAAAATATCGAGGAGCGTTTACTAATCGCTTACAACCGTCTTCGCGGCAACGCTAAGAATGGTTTAGCAGTAGTAACCATCCAGCGCGATTCTTGTTCAGGATGCTTTAACCAGATCCCTCCTCAACGCCAGTCGGATATCCGCCAACGCAAAAAGATCATTGTTTGCGAACACTGCGGCCGTATTTTGGTTGACGAGCAAATGGCACTGGAAGCAGAAATTGCCTAATTGCAATACGATATCACAAAAAAAGCGCCTAAAGGCGCTTTTTTTGTGATATCGATTTTTCTGATTGGTTGATTGCGCAGATTTATGACTTACCATGTTTTAAAGACCTCGTAAGTTTAAATATCTATATTAGCAACATGAAAAACCTTATTACCCTTCTTATTGTCACCTCATCACTGACAGTGCAAGCACAACATTTTTACAATAGTTTATATGGATTTAAATTGGGACAATACCGCGAGGCTGCAAAGACAGAACTGGGCAAACCATTTAAAAGTGGAAAGTATGATGATGGTTATGAGTACGAAGGTTTTCTCCTAAAGTCAGACAAATCGCTTTATATCATTTTTGAATATGCCCCCGCTGATACCAGTGTGATCTGGAGTATTCAAGTTTCCGGAACAAATTTAACAACAGATATCGGGCTACAAGACCTAAAGTTAGGTATCAACAAAACCGATGCAGAAAAACTGATTGGTAAACCTTCTTCAATCAAAAATATCGGAGAATACGGCGAAATGTGGAGCTATAATAAAACAAACCTTTCAGTTGAAGTGAACAAGCATGGGAAATTATCGAGCGTAAAGATACTTGATAACTCACACGACCTTTTCCCTAAAGGGCCGGACGTTAAGAAAATCCCATCCTTTGATATAATTCAAAAGACGCTTAGTTCGAATGACAATGCGGAAATTTTGAAATTACTCGCAGGGGATATTGAGGTTTATTATAAGGGAAATACTTATTATTTTAAAAAGTCCTTCTCAACAGAACAATCTGCAGACTATTCAGAAGTGCTTTCTATAATCAAGATTCTTTCAAAGGATCTTGCCACGGTAAACACAAAAAATCAAGATGAATATGAGGAAAATATGCGTATTGCATTAGGGGAAGATATCAAGCACGTAATAAAAATTAAAAAAGGGCATTTGATCAAAGAGATTGTATTGAAGTATTTTGGAGGCCAGTATTACATTTTTGAGATAAATGCAAATGGTTAAGTAAAAATAGCTGATGCATAAACGTAGAGACTTTTTTATACTAATTATAGCTACAATAATCATCGGACTGCTCTCACGGCACTTTACTTTTATCCCTTTATTCGTCGGCGATATTTTATGGGCTACTATGGTCTACTTTATAGTCCGATTTCTTTTTGTGTATAAGGAAATAAAATTCGTCATAATCACAAGTATGCTATTTTGCTATGCAATAGAGTTTAGCCAGTTGTACAAAGCACCCTGGATAGATAATTTGCGGCACACACTTTTCGGCAGATTGGTATTGGGGGATACCTTTCTTTGGGGTGACCTTTTATCCTATACATTTGGAATTGCAATTGGGGTTTTGATTGATATTCTGCTACGACGTAATAAGACTCACGAAGTTTAAAAACCTCGTAAGTCCCTTCCTAAAAATCAGCGAAATCCAAAAATCAAATGAATCAACGGTCAAAATAGGGTCGTCTGCCTTCCCCCCTTCGGCACAAACAAAGTATAATCGAACTCCGGCATTACCCTGTCGCCCATAAAGCGGTTTACCGACATGCGGAATAATTGATGTATAGATTGTGCAATATTACCATCGCCGCTCATACGTCTCCCAAAATCACTGTCATTTAGCTTACCGTCATGACAGGCCTTGATCATATTCAATACTTTTTCGGCGCTGTCTGGGAAAGCTTTATGTATCCAATCGCTAAAAATCTCGCTGATGCTTCCATTCAGCCTGACAATGGTAAACCCTGCGGCTAATGCACCCCTGTCTGCTGCTGCTTTGATGATGGCGGGTATTTCGTTGCTATTTAATCCGGGGATGATAGGGGCCGCCATTACGCGTACAGGGATGCCTTTCTCAGTTAACTTTTGAATAACAGCCAGCCTTCCGCTTGCAGTAACCGTCCTGGGTTCTAGTTTTTGTCGCAGTTGTTCATTTAGTGAGGTGATAGAAATATTCACATGCACCAGGTTCATCTTACCCAATTCATCCAAAATATCCAGGTCGCGGAGGATGACATTGTTTTTGGTGATAATGCTGACCGGGTTCCGGTATTGCAAAAATATCTGCAGCAGTGAGCGGGTGATCTTAAGCTTTCTCTCTATAGGTTGATAACAATCGGTATTGCCTGATAAAAGGATACACACCGGCTGGTAATTCTTTTTATTGAAGTATTGCTCCAGCAATTCGGCAGCATTCCGTTTTACAATGATCTTCCGCTCAAAATCCAGCCCGGCACTGAAACCATAATACTCATGTGTATTCCTTGCATAGCAATAGATACAGCCATGTTCGCAACCCTGGTAGGGGTTGATAGAAAACATATGGCTCAGATCGGGGCTATTGGACTCGCTGACGATCTTTTTGGGGTTTTCTTCAAATATCTGCGTGGCTGTGTTTTCAAGGAGTGGTTCATCCAAACCCTCGATATGCTCCAGCACATATTTATTTTTCAGGAATTTGTTGTGGGTATTAACCTGTGCGCCCCTGCCTTTTAAAAACTCTTCATTTTCCTCATGTGACATAGAGCAAATTTGCTAAAAATATTAGCAAATTACAAATCTATCAGCTTATGTTTTATCGCATAAAGTACCAAGCCAATCCGGCTTTTTATCTGCAATTTTTCAAAAAGCTGATCGCGGTAGCCGTCTACTGTGCGCGAGCTGATGCACATGTGATCGGCAATCTCTTTGTAGGTAAGTTCGGTGGCAGCCAACTTCAAAAATTCAACTTCCCGGCTGTTTAATTTGATCAGGTTATAATCAATATTAATGCTGTCTACCAAATGGCGGGTCACAAATTCCGGGTAGTACACTTCGCTGCGCGATACCTTGCTGAGCGCGTCTTCAAATTCGTATGGTTCAGCGTCCTTCAGCAGGTAACCTTTTACACCCATTCTTACCATCGTTAGTACCTTTTCGGCATCCTCAAACATCGATAAAACAATAATATTAATATCCGGATGGTTCTCCCTAAGCCATTTAGCGGCAACAATGCCGTTCATTTTAGGCATACTGATATCCAATAGAATTATATGCGGCTTGTTTTTGGGGTTGATCTTGCGTATCATATCCTCGCCATCGCCTGCTTCGAATAGGATAGTATATTTATCAAAATCCTCAATAAGCGAAGCGATGCCGCTTCTGAACAAGCGGTGATCATCTACCAGTGCGATGCGGATGGGGTCCTCCATCAGTACAATTGCTGTTTTAAAGGGTTTAGGACAACCGTGATGCGACAGCCTTTACCGGGGCAGCTTTTAATAGTTGCTGTACCACCGATCATAGCTGCCCTGTTTTCTATGTTTCTCAATCCTGATCCGCTCTTATTATCAATGGCTTCGGACGAAAAACCAGAACCGTCATCTTCGAGCGTTAAATTAAGCAAATCAGGATGATATTGCAACATGATTTTCAAATGCTTAGCCCCGGCGTGTTTAAGTGTATTGTTTAGTGTTTCCTGGAATATCCTGAACAGTACCAGTTCGCGCT
>DATHLW010000251.1:0-5778 GCA_035487675.1 Mucilaginibacter sp.
TATGAATAATGCCATATCTTTATTATTTTCGTATAAAATGATCTGTCATGACACATCTTACCATAGATAATAAAAAGTATGTGCTTATCCCGGAAGAAAATTACCAGGAATTGCAAAAAAAGGCTGCATTAAAATGGAAGCCCGAAAAAACATTTTCTATTGAGGAGGCACGGGCACACAGCAAATCGCTGATCAGGAAATGGGCTTCAGAGAAGTAATTATCAGGCAATCTGCAGTCGAAAGTATTGCTGCTATATCCTGGTATCTTGAATCGGAAGGATTATTAGCCACAGCTGAAAAATTTGCTGATGATGTCTATGATTTCATCACCAAACTTGGCGACAGTCGTAAAGGCTACAGAACATGCAGGGAGGCTGAAAGAAATTTAATGGGCTACAAATGTGTTCCTTATAAGAAGAAATATACTATTGTATTTATTGAACTGGATCAGGAAATTATCGTTTGTGAATTTATACAATCAAAGCAAATACATTGGTAAGGTAAAAGAGATACTGCAAACTCATAACTGCTAACTGCCTACTGATCTACAGTACTTTATACAACACCCAATCCCCCGTCTCATAAACTTTTTGCAAGCTTAGGCGGCTGTCGGATTTTTTGATGGCAGGCAGGTACCTGCTGTTTAGTTGGGTGTATCCGGTAAGTATGTTCTGGTCGGTAGCTACCAGGATATAATTTACATAATGTTCAGGCGCTTCGCTCGAACTCAGATAGGTTTCCTGGTAAGGCATCGTCAGGCGCTGAAAATGTTTGGTAAAGGCAACTACCTGGTAGGCTATAGCATCATCAACCATGATCTGAGCATTGGGTGGCAGGGAGTTGATGTAATCTGCCATCTCCATATTATCACCTTGCTGATCTGACGGCATCGGGTTGAACAATATCTTTACAAAGTCCTGCTCTTCATTCAGGAATGATTTGTTTAAGAAAATGTACCCGGTCACTAGTTGAAATACCACCAGGACGCTCAATAATATTTTCATCCCGATCTGATTTTTCGACTCGTGCACTTTAAACGTAACGCAGAGCATGGCCAGTACAAGGAAGATCAGGAAGTACTCTTGTGAGAGAAATATCTTGTCGTATTTGATCTGCAAAAACTCAACAAAGGCAAATGGTGCAGCAATGGTCAGGATCTGGTAAGTACTTTTTCTGAAAAGATAGATAGCCAGCAGGATCATTGGACAAAACAGCGCTATACTGGCCGTCACTATCGGCGATATCTGTGATGAGTGATAGTGTGAAAAGCTGGTTGCCTGTTCAAAGGTTATCTTATCGGATAATACCGTCCAGGTAGCATACGGGCTTTCGATAAAGTAATTAAGGTCATTGGCGTGCGTCAGGTTCAGCATCTTGTAGATCATGATCGACGCCAGCGGCAGTATGAACAGGATAATATAAATAGCAAATGTTTTGTTCACCAGTTTGCGGCGCAGTGCCGGACTGTTAAAACTCTGGTATAGGCGGAATATGGTTTCTTTCTCGCCCAGGTTCAAACTTTGTGTGGCAATAAACAATACCAGTGGTATAAAAAACAGGTTAAGCCAGATGAATTTATAATCGCAAAATACCAGTATTACAAGGCATATACTCGCAATAGAAATGTGGAAAGTAGTATTGGACGAATAGAATCGGATGATATGGAAAAAGAACAAATAAAAGAAAAGAAGCACCATGTAAATGGATTTACCCGAACAGCCGCTGTACAATAATCCCGGGTGGAATAGAAACAGTACTATTATTAATAGTAAATAATAGTCATCGCTTGTTCGCTTTATCAGCGTTGAGGCCATTACATAGAATAATAGTGCTGTACCTAATGCTGATGCTATTACAGGAGCCAGTTGCGGATTTATCCATGAGAAAAAAACTGTTGCGTAAAATGGCAATATCGGTGTGGTTAGGCCCATTACCTTCAACCTGTTGCCTGATCCTTCAAAAAGGATCTTACTCTTTTCGATGAAGAAAAGCGACTCATGGTTGTAATAGCCCAGCCTGTTTAAGTAAATGCCCAAAAACAAGTAATACAAGGCAATAAATGCCGTGATCAGAATGAGATATAATGTTCTTCTATTTCCCATTTAGTTGATGACGTTTGTGGCGCTATTTATTTTACTCAAGCCATGAATGGTTTTTTCCCAATAAAACGGCTTTACGATCAACTGGTATAATCCCATATAAGCGGCTGCCGAATGCATCAACCAATAAACCGGGTTGGCAATAGAAAAGAGGATCAATTCATAAAAACGGCGTTTAAATACAGCCATCATATTTACATAGATCATCAATATATTCCCCACCATCAGATTGAATATCGACATGAACAATACCCAATCAGGAAACAATGTCTTTATTGCCGCAAGGTTGAATACCACATAGGCCAGGAATATAAACAGCAAAATGGGATATACTAAGAAGGTGATCGGCGTGGCTCCAACAAAGAAGTTGAACCCTATAAACCCTCTCCAGCCAATCCTTTTGATCAATTTAGCAGGATTACGCATATGCACCAGGTAGGTTTGCATGTAACCTTTGATCCATCGTGAACGCTGGCGTATCCAGTTAAAGGGCTCGTTATTAGCTTCTTCGTAAGTGGTTGAGTTTACAATGGCTACCTTGTAACCTTTTGCGTAGGCACGTACCCCCAAATCAGCATCTTCGGTTACGTTGAACGGGTCCCAGGCACCTAACTCAATTAATGCTTCTATTTTGAAGTGGTTACTGGTTCCACCTAATGGAATAGGTATATCCAGGGTATCTAAACCCGGCAGCATGTAATCAAACCAGTAAGAATACTCCAGGGTGAACATCCTTGTCAGGAAGTTCTCGTTCCTGTTAAAGTAATTTAGGGCACTTTGTATGCAGATATAATTGTCAGGCAGTTTATTAAACAGGGTAACTACTTTTTTCAGCTGATCGGTATCAGGGATATCTTCAGCATCGTAAATGGTCAGGTATTTACCTCGGGCGAAGTGCAAACCGTAATTACAAGCTTTTGGCTTAGTTTGAGGCATATGGAAAGGCACTACGATCACCTCGAATGTCGCCGGGAAACCAAGATCACGCACCGCATTCAACGTCAGGTCGTCGTCTTCCTCTATCAATAGCTTTATATCCAACTGCTCACGCGGATAGTCAAGGCTTTGCAGGTTCCATATCAGTTTTTTGATCAGATTATCTTCTTTGTAAACCGGCAAAAGGATGGTATAGACAGGCAATTCGTCTTCAACTACATTTCTCACTTCTTCCCTTGAAACCGCCTGGTATAATTCAAATCTTGAGCCGACTAATGAGAGGAAGAGCTTAAAGATGATGGCTATCAGGAAGAACAAGCTCATTGCCACGTTCACAGTGATCGTGACACTCTTGAAATTCAAAACAAGGCCAGTTGCCAGCGCTCCTATGATCAGGAAAATAAAAACCAATTGCCCTGTAGTGAAGGTTGTCAGTGCTGAACTATCCGCATCGTGGTTTAACAGCTCGAATACAGATGATTTAACATAATTTTCACCCAATAGCCTGTGACTCATCCATGTAATATCAAGATCATCAGCTACAATGATCTCAGGTTCCATGTTATAGGTCATCCTGATAAAATCGATAAACAAGCGGTCGCTTGGATCGGCCATCAGCGTTACAACCTTCTTTTTCTCGATGCGTAAAGGGAGAGCCATGTGGGCATCAGCAAATGATAGCTCGATTTTGTCGAGCACCTTCTGGTCAAACTTTTCTTCTCTGACGGATTTGAAATCAAGGCCCGCATTGCTCATGGAGCGTTCGTAGTTTTTGCGGGTGATATAGCCGTAGGTTAGCGCTACTTTGATAAAAGACAACTCTGTTTTGGCAGAAAAATTTTCAATTTTTCCCCGATCACCTGGCGTAATAAAACCATCATTAACCAAAAGTTCAGGAATTGAAATCTTCATTTTATGTTATAAAAGGTGTTCGTTTTATTGAGCAACCTTTGACAGTTGCCTGTCCCAGGTTACTCAAATTAAATTCAGGCACTCCATGTTTATTTAAAATAGCCGCAATTATTCGTTAAACAACTCCTGCGATTTCTGAACTTTTGACCGTACGTAGAGGAATGACATTAATATCAGTACAAGTATGCCGAGCAATATGTACAGGTTATAGTTTTCCCAAAAGCGGGTCAATGCGCTCTTGGTATCCACATACTCCAGGTTTTCGCTTGATTTGTTGATATTGAATAAGTATTTGTTGCCGTTTACATCAGATACACATACGTTGCTCGACAAAGTCGACAATTGTTCGGTGATCGATTTTGAAGCCGACGTGAATGCATCAGCAAGATCTTTACCGGTAGCGGTAAGCACTAACACTGCATTATTGCTTCGGCCATAGAATATTTGTGCCAGGCCGTTTGATACGGAGTCGGATAGTGAATAAACCGGTTTGTTGTTTTCATTGTTATACAAACGGAAGTCTTTTTGGAAGCTGATAGGTGCATCCGGAAACAGGTCCATCAATTGGTCGTGCTGCGACAAAAGCGCTACTATATTATACTTTTTCAGATCAGCAGCACTCAATTGGTCTGAATAAACAAATTCCGGGAAATTGTTTGAATTGATATTATTATTCAACTCGTAAATAATTTCACCCATTGCGGTAGCTGCATATTTCGCATATTCTTTGGTTACCACAATCCGGGTAGTTCCGGTGTTAAATGCTTCAGGATATTGATAGAAGCTCAAATCGTTGGTGATAAAAGGATTTTTTGATTCCAGGTATGATTTATCTACATCAATTTCGGCAAAGAAGTTGGTAAATGAGTTAATACAGTTGCCGCTGCTTGGATATATCCTGAATTCTGCTTGTACGCTATTATACTTGTGATGCTGGTAACGGTTAATGGTAACGGATGTATTTAATTTACCCGAAGCATCTAATCTTTCACTGCTGATCAGTGCCCCGTTCAGGTAAATATTAAAGTAACCGCGGTCGCCGGGAGAAAGGCTGCTATAATTGGCCACAAAGTGTATATCAACTTCTTTTGGTGTAAAGCTAAAGTCACTATTTTTAAAGCTGTATACGTTAGTTAACGACCCAATTCCTGACATAAAGTTAGGAGCGCCGCCTACTTGTCTTAAAGTTAACTTAGAACGATTTTCTTCAACGGTTTTAAAGTAGTTGTTTTGCGCATTATCGATCAGTATATATTGGCCAAATGATGAATTCAAAATATTCATGTTGCCCAAAGTGGTTATTGTCTTTTCGTAACCGGTATCATCGGCACCTGTAACAAATAATACTTCACCCGGTTCAGTGATCTTAGCGTCAGATTTTGCAGTATCCTTATAGGTCACTAATGCCTTGCTCAGGAATAATAATCCCTGGTTAGCTTTTGGCGTAACAGTGATGAGTGACCTTTTATCGGCAGGTAAGCTGCTCCAGTTGCCTACTACGATGTAGTTTTTAACGCTATCAGGAAGCTGATCGGCTGCATATACTTTAATATCCCGGTTCATTGCTTTTTTAAGCCTTGAATAGGCCCATGCAACGGCCTTTAGGTCGTGCAGTGAAGGATTTGCAGGATAAATGATCGCTTTTTTAGATTCGAAGCAATTGCTCAGGTTTACATTCTTAAAGAAATTACCATTGGTTTTAACCAGCGACAGATACGAGTAATCTTTCACCTTTACCCACATGGCAGGATTGTCAAGGTCCTTACATTTATCGTCTGATACCGTAAGCAGGGTCTTTACCTGTATTTTCAGGAATTTGTCTGCCGAAAGA
>DATHLW010000252.1:0-3688 GCA_035487675.1 Mucilaginibacter sp.
AAAGCAAGGCTGAAACCGAATATTCCCCACATCACGGTGATGATCACCATACAAATAACGCTTTGCAGCATAGTGGAGATCACATTCTTTTTATTTACCATACCACCGTAGAAAAATGCAAGGCCGGGTGTCATGATCAAAACCAAAGCGGTTGACATCAGCATCCAGGCGATATCACCCGTATTAAAATTGGGGTTACCTGCTTTATTGTGGAGCTCAACTGACGGGAAAATAAAAGTCAGGATCAGGATGCCTACAATGACAGCAAAGGGGACGTAGCGTTTCATAATTTTAGAAAAACGGTTTATAGTTTTGCGGGCCGCAAATTACTATTTTTTCTAAAAAATGAATAAATTATTTGAATAGTTTCAATTAAACGTCGAATTTTTTAATAATTACAATTATTTAATCAAATAATCCGGGAAAAGTCCTAATCCGACAATTAATAATGAAATAATTGCAATGGTAACCAGTAAAAACGGATTCGTGGAGATAAAACCTACTGTTCTGTCCGTTTTACGGAGGAATAAATTGAGAGGTATTTTGATGTAATAAAATAACGAAACAACGGTAGTCACCGCCCCGGTGATCATCAGCAAAAGCAACCAGGTATTGTGATCTGCCTGGTAAACTGTATATACGGATGAGAACACCACGAACTTACCATAAAACCCGGCGGTAACCGGTATACCGGTGAGTGATATGAGGATAACCACAAAAGCAACCCCGGCTAAAGGGTATTTAAAACCAAGTCCCTTTAAATCGCTGATCTCTTCGGCTTGGGAGGTATTTGCAAAATAGCTGGCCAGCATCCAGGCGCCAAGGTTAGCCAGCGAATAAGCCAGCAAATAAAAAGTAATTGCCGTAATACCCTGTTTATCTGTATTAAAATTAACCAGCGCCATCAAAGCAAAACCCGTATGCCCGATGCTTGAATAGGCAAGCATACGCTTGATATTATTCTGAAGTGTCGCAGCAAAATTTCCAGCAATCATAGTGACGATACCGACTACAGATATGAACAACCTGAAATCAAATACCGATGAGAATTTAGGGAAGAAGATAAAGGGGGTTAAAAAATTGATCAACAGGCTAAACGCCGCGATCTTGGTCACGGTAGATAAAAATGCTGAGATGGGTGCTGGTGCTCCCTGGTAAATATCGGGTACCCAAAAATGCATGGGGACAAATGATAGCTTAAACCCTATTCCGGCTAAAAACAATATCAGCGCTAATGAAACTCCTATTGGGTTGACCTGCATTAAACCCGGCAACAAATTTCCGCCAAACAGACTAAGCGAACCGCCAAAGCCGTAAAGCAAAGAAATACCATATAGCATAATGGCTGAGGATGCAGCACCGAAAAGTACATATTTTAAACCGGCCTCGCTGCTGATACTGTTTTCGGCACGATAAGATACCATCAGGTAAGACGCGATGGAAACCATCTCGACAGAAAGGTATATGGACAGTAAATTAACTGCCATCACCATCAAATGCATACCGAATATCCCGGCAATGGAGATAGAATGCAGGTCGGATAAGCCTTTTTTGTGCGATGCGAGGCTATCGTCCCAATCAAAATAAAGTAAAAGGACAAGGGACAATGTATCAATCATCACCTTAAAAACAAATGTTTTATCATGCAGCACAAGCATGTTACTAAAAAAAGTGTGATTTCCTGTAAGGAGGATGTGGCTGTATTGTTCTACATCTTTAGAAATCACAAATAGTAAACCGCCGCAAACAATTGTTTTACATATCCAGGCAGAGTTCTTACCAAACAAAAGATCTGTTACCAATACGACTACGAATAATGCTGACAAATAAATCTCAGGCATAAAGTCGACTGTGCCATCAAAAACTTGTTGCAGCTGTCCGGGTAAAAATGGTAACAGATCGTTCATTTAACGAATAATATGTTTTGTAAACTCAACCAATGCCAATACCGAATCATTTATCTTATCAAACACCAGCGAAGGCATCACACCTAAAATCAATGCCAAAAATGCCAGCGGCAGCAGCGATGCTATTTCACGAAAATTCAGATCCGAAAGCGCCGTTTTCCATACTTCACCGCCTTTTAATGACAGCGATCCGAAAAACATTCGTTGTAATGTCCATAAGAAATAGGCTGCGCTAAGCAAAATACCTACCGAGCCACAAACAGCCATCCAGTAAGGCAAAGCTCCATTAACTGAAGGTGACTTAAACACCCCTATCAACGAGAATGCCTCCCCTACAAAAGCTGAGAATCCGGGCAGGCCCAATGACGCAAAAAATGCGATCATGATAAAGGTGGTGTATCGTGGCATTAGTGTTCCTAAACCACGGAAGTGATAGATGTCCCTGTCGTGAACGCGGTTGTAAACCACCCCGGCCAGGAAAAATAGCATGGTCGACAAGAATCCGTGGCTTACCATTTGCATGATCGATCCGCTAATGCCTTCGGGAGTCAAAGAAGCTATCCCCAGTAAAACAAAACCCATATGCGATACGGATGAGTATGCGATCATACGTTTCAAATCGCGTTGGGCAAGTGCATTCAGTGCACCGTAAATAATAGAGATCACACCCAGCAATCCAAGCCAATATGCGCCGGATACAGCAACTTCCGGGAATATACCTAAGCAAACACGGATGATCCCATATCCACCTACTTTTAACAGGATACCTGCTAATATGATAGAAACTGGAGTAGGCGCTTCTACGTGCGCGTCGGGTAACCATGTATGCAATGGTACCACAGGAACTTTAATAGCAAAGGCAATAAACAACACCACAAAACCAACCGTTCGTGCGGACATACCAAAAAGTGTTTTATGACTCAAAACAGAAAATATGGAATCCGCATCGTAATTGGCCGGGTTCATCATCTGGATGATATTGAAGGTATGGCTGCCGGTTGCAGGGTCTTTTACCGATAAATAAAGACCGATAATCACCAACAGCATAAACACTGAACCGAACAATGTATACAGGAAGAATTTAATGGCTGCATATTCCCGCCTTGCTCCACCCCACATGCCTATCAGGAAGTAAAGCGGCAACAGCATCAGTTCGTAAAAGATATAGAACAGGAAGAAATCTAATGCGCAGAATACACCGATCACTGCAGTATTAAGCAGAAGAAATAAGCTAAAGAACCCTTTGAGATTGCTTTTTATCTCCCACGAAGACAAAGCCGCGATCACCATCACCACCGAGCTCATCATCACCATCGGAATGGAAATACCATCTATCCCTACAAAATAATCGATCTGCATTTTACCAAGCGAACCCAGGTTGAGGTTGATCCAGTGTAATTTCTGTACAAACTGGAAGGTGCCTTCGCTATTAACGCCGGCGTATTCTGATCCCATCCTGAAATTCAGATACATCCAAATACTTAGCCCTAACTCTACCAGGGTAGCCAATAAGGTGATGTACTTGAAGCTGGCACGCCAGGCCGATGGCAGCAGGATGATCAGCAAGCCGAACAGCAATGGGGTGAAAATTAACAGGGTAAGTATATTCATCTGCTGATAAGATTTGAGATTTGAGATTTGAGATTTGAGATTTTCATCGCATAATACTCAGAGCCAGACAAAACAACGTCTTTGCTTTCAGCTTTTTGCTTTAAGCTTTTAAAATGTCTCATATCTAAAATCTCACATCTCATATCTAAATAAGAATTTTAAATAAAAAT
>DATHLW010000253.1:0-2617 GCA_035487675.1 Mucilaginibacter sp.
CCATTAATGGCACGCTTACTTCTTTATAGCCCGCTTTTTCAGCTTCATCAATAAAATAATTGATCAGCGCCCTTTGCAGTTTAGCGCCTTTGTTTTTGTAAACCGGAAACCCTGCGCCTGTTATTTTCACCCCTAATTCAAAATCGATGAGGTTATATTTAGCAGCCAGTTCCCAATGCGGCAAAGCATCAGTAGGCAGGTTGGGTTTAGCTCCATTTTCCAACACTACTTCGTTCTCCTCTGGCGTTAATCCTTTTGGTACAGATGTATGCGGCAAATTGGGCAGTAACACCAGCTTCTGATTAAGATCGTTTTCTAAAGCAGTTAAGGAATCGCCCAAAGTTTTTATCTCTTCCTTCCAGGCTCCCGTTTTTGCTTTGATGGTTTCAGCATCATCTTTTTTGCCGGCTCGCATCAGCTCGCCGATCTGTTTTGCGGCAGCATTAGCTTCGGCCGAGATATTATCCAGACGGTTTTGAGTTTGACGGCGGTCGCTGTCGATCTGGATGATCTCGTCAACCAATTCAGGCTGTTTAAAATTTTTTACAGTCAAACGTTCTAAAACATATTCCCTGTTATCACGGATATAACTAACTTGCAGCATTATTTTATTTTTTGAGCAAAGATATAATTAGTTCATGGTTTATAGTTCATGGTTCATGGCTTGATTTGCAAAATGTCGAACCTCATACAAACTAATAATACTATGATCTATGATCTATAACCTATGAACCAAAGAGGTAAACTCTACTTAGTACCCACCCCGATAGGTAACCTGGAAGATATGACCTTCAGGGCCATACGCATTTTAAAAGAGGCAGACCTGGTACTTGCAGAAGATACCCGAACATCTGCCCCACTATTAAAACATTTCGATATTCAGAAAAAGGTTTACGCACACCATCAGCATAATGAGCACCAGTCTTCAGGGGAAATCGTCCGTTTTTTAAAAGAAGGAAAAAACATAGCACTGATATCCGATGCCGGCACACCTGCTATATCCGATCCCGGTTTTTATTTGGTTCGCGAAGCATTGAAAAATGATATTGATGTAGAATGCCTGCCAGGGGCGACAGCTTTCGTTCCGGCGCTGGTTAATTCAGGCTTCCCAACCGACCGATTTTGCTTTGAAGGCTTTTTGCCATTAAAAAAAGGGCGCCAAACGCGATACAAACAATTAGCTGAAGAGGAACGGACGATCATCTTATACGAATCGCCGCATCGTTTTTTAAAAACATTAGATGAGATGGCAACTTATTTTGGCAGCGACCGACAAATTTCCGTTTCTCGTGAGTTAACCAAAATGTTTGAAGAAACCGTCAGGGGAACTATTACCGAAGTAAAACAATATTTTGAAACGCACCCGGCGAAGGGTGAGTTTGTGATTTGCGTGACGGGAGCCTTTTCCAAATCCTCTTCAAAAGAGAAGAATTATAATGAAGACGAATGAAAAAAAGTATTCTATTATCTATCCTATCCGGCCTGTTACTTTGGATCGCCTGGCCACCTACCCCTTATAGTACCGTTTTGCTATTTATCGGCTTTGTGCCGATGCTGATCGCTATTGAAAACATTATTCAATCAAACTATACAAAAAAGGGTAAAAAGATATTCTGGACCACTTTTCTCGGTTTCTTCATCTGGAACACGTTATCCATCTATTGGGTGTATAACTCTATAAAGACTATCGGGCCGGTTATTGCTGTCCCTATCTCTCTCATCCCCTATTCGCTCGGACCGCTTTTGATGTCGACAGCATGCTGGCTTTACTATCGTTTAAGGCGGATTACAAAACCTGGGATAAGCCTGTTCGGACTCATCTTTTTTTGGGTAGCTTATGAATATCTGCACCAAAACTGGCAGTTAAATTTCCCCTGGATGACCCTGGGTAACGGCTTTGCAGTAAGTCATAAATGGATACAGTGGTATGAATACACCGGAGTTTATGGTGGTACGATTTGGGTTTGGGCAGCAAATATATTGGGCTTCCTGGTGTACAAAAGTCTTGGCGAATCCAAAAGCATCACACGGAGAGTAAGCCTGATCCTTTCATTCGGACTGGTAGTATTGCTACCTATTGCCTGGTCGTTGTACAGGTACAATACTTACAATGAACAAAAGAATCCCTCAAACATTGTAGTGGCTCAACCCAATATTGACCCCTATGAAAAACAGGGAACTATACCTACTTATCAGCAGCTTACTATATTAACCCGGCTGTCAGATTCACTCGGACAGAAAAATACGGAGTTCTTCATCTGGCCAGAAACGGCCATATACGACCCTCACGGCTTGAATGAGGATCTGGTTCGCAGCAGCCCTTATTTTGGACAGGTACAACAGTTTTTGCATAAATATGTGAACGGAAATGTACTTACGGGATCAGAAGACATCAAAATATATAACTCGAGAAAAACAACAACCGCAAGCCCATGGGATCCACAGAGTAATCAATTTTATGACGAATTTAATGCCGCGGTAAATATCGAGAATTCAGCCGAAGTGCAGTTCTATCACAAATCAAAACTGGTTCCCGGCGTAGAGTCGCTGCCTTTCGGCAATACTTTATCGTTCCTGAAACCTGTATTTGAGCACCTGGGTGGGGCTACCGGCGACA
>DATHLW010000254.1:0-2652 GCA_035487675.1 Mucilaginibacter sp.
ATGATCATCGGGCGCACCGCCAACCTGACTGAAGCAATCCCGGGAAGGACAGCTTGTCATTTCAGGAACCGTTGCTGGGAGGGATGCCCGTTTGGCGGATATTTTAGTACACAATCATCTACCTTACCAGCTGCCATGGCGACCGGTAACCTGACTGTAAGACCATTCTCCATCGTAACTAAAATATTGTATGATAAAAACACCCAGAAAGCTACCGGTGTAGAGATACTGGATGCCGAAACACACCAAACGTATGAATATCATGCAAAAATAGTTTTCGTAAATGCATCGGCATTGAACAGCGCCTGGGTATTGATGAATTCGGCTACGGATATATGGCCTGATGGGTTAGGCAGCAGCAGCGGCGAATTGGGACACAATATTATGGATCATCATTATAATCTTGGTGCATCTGGCAGAGTAGAGGGTTATGAGGATAAATATTACTTCGGCAGAAGGCCGAACGGAATCTATATACCCAGGTTTACCAACCTGTTTGGTGATAAGCGGGATTATCTGCGTGGTTTTGGTTACCAGGGGGCAGCAGGCCGTGAGGGATGGAGTCGTAATATTGCTGAATTGAGCATCGGCGGTAAGTTTAAGGATGAACTTTCTGAACCAGGACAATGGACAATGGGCATTGGGGGATTTGGCGAATTATTGCCATATCATGAGAATAAGATTACTCTGGATCATAACAGAAAGGATAAATGGGGCTTGCCTGTATTGGCAATGGATGCCGAGATAAAAGATAATGAGAAAAAGATGCGCATTGATATTGTAGCCGAAGCGAAAGCAATGCTGGAAATTTCCGGTGTTAAGGATGTAAAAACTCATGATTTTGGCCACCATGTTGGCGATGGTATCCATGAAATGGGAACGGCTCGTATGGGCCGTGATCCTAAAACATCGGTATTGAATACGCACAACCAGGTTTGGGATGCAAAGAATGTATTTGTGACCGATGGTGCAATGATGACCTCCGCTGCATGTCAAAATCCATCATTAACCTATATGGCGATGACTGCACGTGCAGCAAATTTTGCAGCAGATGAATTGAAAAAAGGAAATATTTGATTTCGAAATTCGAATTTTCAATTTCGGATTTATTTTGAATTTTAATTTAAACAACATGAAAAACATATCTAATTATCTGAAGGCCATAATCTTATTGATTATGCTAATACAATTCCCACTCAGCCGCGTATTGGCTAAACCAAAAGTCCTGATCTTCAGCAAAACGGCGGGCTTTCATCATAATTCAATCGCTGTGGGTATTCCGGCTATTATCAAACTGGGACAGGAAAATAATTTTGATGTGGATACTACCACCAATTCGGCCAAATTCACTGTTCAGAATTTAAAGCAATATGCAGCTGTAATATTTCTCAGTACAACCGGCGATGTGCTGAATGATGAACAACAAAAGGCATTTCAGCAGTATATTCATTCCGGTGGCGGCTTTGTTGGCGTTCATGCGGCCACGGATACCGAATATGACTGGCCCTGGTACGGCGACCTTGTAGGAGCTTACTTTAAAAGTCACCCTAAACAACAGGAAGCTGTACTGCATGTGGTCGACCGTAATTTTATCGCAACCAAACACTTACCGGCAGAATGGAAACGGTTCGACGAATGGTACAACTATAAATACATTGCAAAGGGTTTGCATGTATTGATCACCATAGATGAAAAAAGCTATACCGGCGGCGAGAACGGAGATAACCATCCTATGGCGTGGTATCACGAATATGATGGGGGCAGGGCATTTTATACTGAATTAGGGCATACAGATGAATCTTATGCAGATCCATTGTATTTACAACATTTATTAGGTGGGATCAAATATGCTATGGGTAAGTCTAAATAGAAAGATTTAAAATAATTTTAAAAAGTTTGTTACACTTACCTAAAATATTTTGTTTCTCGGTATAAAACATTAATTTGCGGACAGTTACCAACTATAAATCTTTTAAAAATTTAGTTCCCAATGAAGAAACTTTTAGGATTCTTATGCTTAAGCTTTTTTGCTTTGCACTCATTTGCGCAAAGCAATAGGGATGGCAATATTGCTATCATCCCCGAACCGGTATCGCTTACCCAAAAAGAAGGTGAATTCACCTTACCCAAAAGAGTGGTTATTGAAACCAGCACAGGCCCGGAAATGAAAGAAGTGATTGCGACACTTCGTGAACGCTTTTCTGTACCGACAGGTTCCAAAGTGGTTGTTTTAGGCAATGCACAAACTGCAACCATAAAACTGATACTAAATAAAAAAGCAGATGATGTTTTAGGCAAAGAAGGTTATAGCCTGGCAGTTACCCCTAAAGGCATATTTATAAAGGCAAACGAACCGGCAGGCTTATTTTATGGTGTACAAACTTTGCTGCAACTGTTTCCAAAAGAAATTGCAGGTGCAAAATACGCAGCGGATGTGAAATGGGTATCTCCATGTGTTGAGATAACCGATTACCCACGTTTTAAATGGAGAGGATTGATGTTTGATGTGTCCCGCCACTTCTTTACCAAAGCTGAAGTAGAACAATACATAGACAACATGGTGAAATACAAACTCAACCTGTTGCACATGCATTTGACTGACGATGAAGGCTGGAGGGTTGAAATAAAAAGCCTGCCTCGTTTAACTACAGT
>DATHLW010000255.1:0-4016 GCA_035487675.1 Mucilaginibacter sp.
AAAGACCTATAATTATTTCCTAATGAAAATCACTATCACCAAAAACGAACAGGAATTTAATATAACAGCAGCATGGCGCATCATCGCGCAAATGCTGGAAAAACCGACATCAGTTATCGGGCTATCAACCGGGCAAACCACTATAGATATGCACCGCATCGTGTCGAATATTCATAAACAATATCCTTTTGATGTTTCGAAGATTACGCTTTTCAATGTGGATGAACTGACCAATTTATCACGGGACTATGCAGGCAGCTGCTATACGATGATATTGAACCAGATCGCCGGGCCATTGGGGATACCTGAAGAAAATTTTATTATGCCACCCACCTTATCGGATGATTTTGAAGCCGAGGCTTTGCTGTTTGAAAGGCGTCTGGCTGAACGCGGCGGGGCCGACCTGCAAATGCTAGGAATAGGTAGCAACGGGCACATAGGGATTAACCAGCCGGGCACGCCTTTTGAAAGTGAAACCTGGGTATCGCCCATGGATCCGGATTTTGAGGCAAGGGTAAGACGCGAAACACAGGTGCCCAATAATATTGAACTGGGCGGACTGACACGTGGTATCAAAAACATTATGCACACCCGTAAGCTGATCCTTATTGCAAAAGGTTCACATAAAGCGGAGATCATTAGGCAGGCTATACTTGGTCCGGTAACTACGGATATGCCTGCGTCGGTAGTGCAATTGCATCCGAATTGTGAGATTTTGCTGGATGCTGATGCAGGCGCTTTGATTGCAGAAAAAGCAAAGGAAAGAGGGTATAATTGGTAAAAACTTAGATAATGAAAAGTATCTGTGTTCCGGTAGATGAGGCGGCACTCTCCAGGTTGGATTATGATCAAAATATCCCGGGAGATTTGATTGAAATCAGCTTAAATAATGAGGACTTTAAAAAGTTATGGGAAAAAGGATTTTTTCATAATATAAATATCCAAACTAATTCAACGATTGACGACTTTGAAGATGAACATATTTTGGATGTAGGTCAATTGAATAAAGTTACTAATAGCGGGTTGTTTGAAAGTAAAGGCTACGACGAAGAAATATTTAAAGTAGTATGTGAAATAAAGGGGTTATTTGATGAAGCCTTGAAACGAAAAACAGGCATTCACTTTTATTTTTGATTAGTATAATCAAAAAGCTTCTACTCAATTCCCCAACCCATCCCTTTTCCAGTCATATACACAAAAGCTTCTGCAGCCTTTACACCCAATTCACGTCCGCGAAAATCTTCCATGGCAGCATGGCCGCAACCATAAATTCCCGGCGGGTCCTGGCTTTTATGGCAGTACACTGCCTGGCGTTTTTGTTCCTGTGTGTCAGTAATATCCACATAATCCGTCGGGCGGAATATCATGGTTTGCTCGCCGGTGCATACTTCAAAAAAGTATAAAGGGAATTTCTTACCTGACCGTACCCAGGTTTGTATCATCAGCAGGCTGGCGATCTGATGATCCTTATGGCTATCAACCGGCCAGTGGGTAAATACCAGGTCGGGCTTTTCATCTGCAATGAGCTTTTGCACTTTTGCCAGCCAGGTATTATCCATAATGGTATCACCATCAATCTGTCCAACAAAAACAGGCTTTGTTTTTAATATAGCACAGGCATTTATGGCCTCCTGCTTTCTTATCGCTGCAGCCTCAGTATGACTTTTGCCTTCGATCCCGGCTTCGCCGGTGGTCAGATAAATAATGGTCACCTCATGCCCTTTGGCAGCCAATTTGGCCAATGTTCCGCCGCAGCCGCTTTCCGGGTCGTCGGGGTGGCCTCCAAAGCAAACAACTTTCTTTTTCGATGCCTGTTCGCCTGGTTGTGCGTGCAGTAATTGGGGTAAGGTTAATAATCCTAATCCCGCAGTTGCTGTTTTTACAAAATTGCGTCGGCTATTTGATGCAGTTTCCATTGGTCGTGTTTTCGGAATTAATATTAAAGATATTAAATCGAAATCCAAAGCGTAATAGTGCTACATCTGGAATGAGTAGGCCACATAACGATCATGATGGGCCAATGATATAGGAACCGGGGTTTCGTCTCCGTTCTTTAACAAAACAGGATATCCATATACGCTTTTCCCGATCTCTAATTCAGCATCAGGGAAAAGGGAACTCAGCATAGCAATTGCAAATACCCTGACAGCATCAGATTGGCGATCGGGTTCAGATGAGTCGATTAGCTTAATGCCCCACATTACCCGTTCAAAACCATTGATGTGATTAACTACGGAAAAAATGAAGTCTTCAGTAATAATGGATCGTGAATATAAAATATGTGCCCCAAATTCAGCCGTGCCCTTATAAACCTTTGGATCATTAAAGCCGCGGCTTTCAAATATTGATATAGTATTATTTGAAGGCGGATCAAGCTGGCCTATCACAATTTTAGTGGGCGAGAAAATGAGCCCTGGATTTATTCTTTGCAGGTATTTATAGACCGATTCTTTTATGGTCCATAATAACCAAACAAATTGCTCAAAGGGAAGCCCTTCCGAAAAGGGCTTATCATATAAAGCCTTTTCAGTTTCAGTAATGATCTTCCTGTAAAAATTTTGCTGTTTGGTCCGGGTAATATTGATAGCCTTTAGCGCTACAATATCGTTGCCCGCGCTGATCATTATTTTTGATTGATTTTTTCGGTGATCACGTCAAGGCAGCTGCCTACGTTGATCATTTTATCTGCCGAATCATAGTCAATTTCTATATCGTATTTTGCTTCAGCGTCGATAATAATGTCAACCAAATTGGCCGAATTAATTTTTAAATCTCTTATCAGGTCAGTCTGGTCGTTAATGCCGGCCAGCATCTCCTTATTTACAGTATAAGGGGCAATTACCTTTTTAAGCTCATTTAAAGTTTCTTCTCTGGTCATTAGTTATTAAATTTTGAAAATATTAAACAGGAATTAACGTCACCAAAACCAAAATTCGCCTTTGCTACTATGTTAATTTCCTTTTTTATCATACTCGTTGGCAAGCTATCCAAACTCACCATATTTATTATTTCAGGATTTGGATCCTCTAAGTTAATATTTGGATGCACAAATTGATGCATAATTTGTAACACACATGCTACAGACTCAATAGATCCTGCCGCGCTAAGGCTGTGGCCTACCATCGATTTCAGGGAATTCGTGAGCGGGAAATCCTTTCCGTTTCTACCCAATACCTGGCACCAGTTCTGTATCTCCTGCCTGTCAGCAATAGTCGCCGTCAGGTGCCCGCTAACCAGGTCGATATCATTTGGATGGATGCCCGAATTGCGTATCGAATCCTCGATACAACGTATTACACCCTCCGAATTTGCCGCCGTCATCGATCCACCTCCACGCTGCCCGCCCGAATTAGATGAACCACCCAGTACTTCAGCATAAATTTTCGCACCACGTTCTAACGCAAATTCCATGTCCTCAAGTATAAGCGCCCCTGCACCTGATCCTGGCACAAACCCCCCTGCCGTTGCGCTCATCGGCCTTGAAGCTTGCTCGGGCCTGTCATTAAATTTACGCGACAATACCCGCATCGAATCAAATGTGCCGAAAACATACGGATCGATATGCTCACTGCTGCCAACTATCATGCGTTTGGCATAGCCGTGCTTAATATATTCGTAGCCCATCAATATCGCCTGCGTACCCGTAGCACAAGCCGAAGAATTGGTTACAATTTTATTACCCAGACCCAAACGGCCTGAGATATACGAAGTAACACCACTGTTCATGGTTTGTTCTACCACGCGCGAACCTAATTTTTTAGATTCCTTGTTATCAACCCGTGTAATGACATTCTTCATGGCCTGGGTATCGGGTGTGCTGTTACCAAAAACACAACCAGTTTCCCATCTCGGTTCATCGGTGTCAAATTGCATGCCCGAATCTGTCCAGGCATCCAGAGCGGCGGTAAGGCCATACCCAATATTAGTACCCTTCAGGCCATAAAATGTAACTTCAGAGATATAATTTCTCAGGTTTTCCCACTCAAAAGCAGGTTGCCCCGCTACCTGGCAGCTCA
>DATHLW010000256.1:0-2395 GCA_035487675.1 Mucilaginibacter sp.
GCGGGTTTTTTCCAGGTCGATATTCAACTGCCAGTTCATGGCCTTTATTCTGTTTTGCATCACGGCAGGGTGAGTTTCTTTAAAGGCTAATAGCTTGTCGGCATTGCCATAGTCAAATTCATAAGTTTCTATTATATTTTCGTCAATAACCGCTCCGGGCTGATAAAACTGGTTGAAATTCTGCCCCTTTCTCACCAAACCTTTAGGCGGTTTTACCCAACCATAATGATAGATGCAGGCATCTATCAGTTTAACATTGAGCTTTCTGTCATCCCACCTGAAACCCTGAGCATCCCGGTAAGAGCGAATATGGCTATTATTTCTAACGATCCTGATCTCGCGCCTGTACCATCGCCTGGAATGACTGTAGTAATCATAAGAACCGTAAAAATGCACATATTTAAATAACAGCCCCTCAACTTTTTTATCGTTGAGATTATCTTCCATCTCCTTTTTTATCAATGGCAGATATTTCTCATGCACACATTCGTCGCCCTGAATGTAAAATGACCAGTCGGCATCAGTCGATATTGCGGCCATAGCCTTATTAGTTTCAACTGCAAATACCTTTCCTCCTTCCTGTAACGAAGTATCCCATTCGGTATAAACTATCCTGATCTTTGGTGAGCCGATAGACTCGATAAGTGCTTCGGTATTATCCTCGCTTTTGCCCAACGCTACTACAAACTCATCACATACAGGTAATATGGATGTGATCGCCTCCACAATGGGGTAATCGTTTTTTACAGCATTTCTGATAAATGTAAAGCCGGCAACCTTCATTCAAAATTATTTATTGACTTCTGACAGGCATTCACTAAATAATGCCAAATATTGTTGTGCGGTTGTATCCCAATTAAACTGACCGGCGTAATTCATTAAGCTTGTAGCTCTGTTGTTTTGTTTAAAATCGTTCATCCCGTTTGTGAAAACACTTTGCATTGACTGTGCTTCAAAACTATCAAAATAATAGGCCTTATCCCCACCAATCTCTGGCAACGAAGTATATTTTGATAAAAACACCGGTTTACCGAAATGCATAGCTTCAATAACCGGTAGGCCAAAACCTTCCGCAAGGGACGGAAAAGCAAATGCTTCGCAATTTTTATAGTACCAAGCTTTGTCGTCCTCGCTTACAGGGCCTGTAATTGTGACACGGTCTTCGCATTTATATTTTTTTGCCTCCTTAATAATTTTCTCCCGATACGGAGTTTCAATACCCGAAATAACCAACTCCAGGTCGTTTCCTTCTAAAAGAGCAGGCAATACATGAAAATTCTTTTTTGAAGACACATGCCCTATTGTAAACAAAAATGGTCTCTGAGGCTTGTAATTAGGAAAATGATCATCCATAACTGATAGTTTATCAGCTCCATTGTAGATCACCTTGATTTTACCCTCCGCCTGTGGAAAATAGTTTAAGATATCAGCAGCTACAAAATTTGAAATGGCAACTATCCGATCACACAATTCAATATAGCCCTCGAGTTTTCTTAAGTACTTATCTATCTTGTGCTGTGGCTTTAGCTTCTCGTGCAAAGGGTTAAGATCATGTATGGTCAATATCCGTTTCCCATTAACACGCTGCGGTTTTAAACGGCAATACTGATCAGTAAAATGAAAGAGATCATATTTGTTACGGCCTAAAAAGAAGATTTTGTGAAATTTTGATAAGTAAACCTGGTCAACCCGATTATCAAAGAATTCTTTTGATCGTTTATGAACATAGAAACTAATATCAAAACGGTTATTATTCAACTTTAGCAATCCGTCACCTAAGCTTTTACCAAATGAAAAGAATCCGGAGTTAGGATATTTCATCGAATCGAAAGTGACTAATATAGAATTATGGGCCATTAAGCTGGAAGATGCTTTTTTTAATGTATTTCGCTTTGTTTGCAATTACAAAGATATATTTAATTTATGTGGCGATAATTTTATTCATTTGTAAATACAAATATTTACAGTGCCGGTTGATTTTAATACATCACTCATTATAAATTCTGATAATTTTAAATCAGTTGCACGCGCTTTGACTATTGTAGAAAATGATCTAAAAGGCGCAGATCAATTTTTGAAAAGCCTCCGTTTTACCAAACATACACCTGTTATAGGTATAACCGGGCCTCCCGGGGCAGGTAAAAGTACATTGGTGAACGGCTTGATCAGCAAGCTTGCCGAACAGGGTAAAAAAGTAGCCGTACTTGCTATTGATCCGACCTCACCTTTTAACTTTGGCTCATTACTTGGCGACAGGATAAGGATGGCTTCACATTTCAATCATCCTGATGTATTCATCCGCTCATTGGCTACACGCGGTTCTTTGGGTGGTTTGTCGGCAAAAACAATTGAGATGTCCGACGTACTTAAAGCCGCAGGTTTTGATTATGTACTG
>DATHLW010000257.1:0-5333 GCA_035487675.1 Mucilaginibacter sp.
GCGGGTTTTTGGGGATGAATAAATGAATTCCTAAACCTACTACGATACAAGAGATGAGTCAAACGGATAATTGCGTGTCTCCGCATATATTTATTGAAATCCGATAATAACGGGTTTAGCCCGGGGCAGATAATAGAAAAATAATAATAAACGTCAAAACATGTATTGATTTAGCAAAAATCCGTAAAGAAGGCAGGAGTAATTACGGAATTCTCCCAATAATCGGCGCGCGATGAAGCCATACATGTCAATGATCCTGGCCAGGATAATGTATGTCTGTTTTTTTGCCGGACTTCAAATTTTATTTACCTTTTGGTATCTCAAAACTTAAAATAATCAAAAATGAAAAAGTTGCTTGTTTTAATGGGTGTCGCCGTATTTGCTACGTCATGTAATAGCGGTAATTCCCCGATGATGAATAATGGTAATGATTCAGTTGCGGCTGCCTATGCGGCGAAGGACAGTGTGCTCGAAAAAAATAAGGCGACGGCACTGGCCAGCGTGCAGGCTTTCAGTTCCGGAAAACTGGATGAAGCATTTAAAGATGTTACTCCGGACGCAGTAGATTATGGCGATGGAGGGATGGCGCCCATCAAGGGTCGTGATACGATCATTAGTATGGTCAAAGGATTTTTGTCAGCCTTCCCGGATTATAAGGCAGAAAATCTCATGGTCGTCGGAGACGGAAATCATGTAGCCGTTTTTGGTGATTATTCCGGTACTTTTAAAAAACCATTGATGGGTATAAAACCAACCGGCAAATCATTTAAATACAGAGATGTAGATTTATTTACATTCAACGATGCAGGCAAGATTACAGAACACCGTTCGATTCAATCCGGCAAAACGATGATGGACATGGTCGGAGCCAAAATGCCAAAATAAGATTCCTGATTGAATAATATTTTCCCGCCGCCCCTGAGAAAAGGGGCGGCTTTTATTTGAAGAATGACCACCTGTGTTAGTTGCCGTTTCACGATCGTGCCTGCTCACACATGTTGCATTGTGTCGTTCGCCAGCCTGGGTTCCTGTCCCCGAAGTTGCGCATTCATTAAAAAGTCGAAGAGGCTGGTTTCGGTAGGAATCCTTAGTTTTTTGCGCAGGCGGTAGCGGCTTAATTCCACCCCCCGTACGGAGATACTTTCCAGCTGGGCAATTTCCTTGCTTGTAAGATTCATGCGCAGATAAGCGCAAAGTTTAAGTTCATGTGCACTTAGTGCCGGGTATATGATCTTTATATTTTGCAAAAAGTCGCTATGCACATTATCAAAGTACACAGCAAATTGCTCCCACTCTTTGTCCATCTGGGTTTCCCTGCCCAGTATGCGCATTATTTTCTTTAGTTCTTCCTCACTGCTGTTCTTCGTCCCGTTTTTTATACGTACAAACTCTTCGCGTATTTTGCCCAGAAGCTCTGCTTTCTGCAGCAGGTGCATGGCAGTTGACGCCAACTGTGTGTTTTTATGTTCAATCTCCACTTCCAGCTTTTCGTTTTTAAGCTTCACGATTTCTTTCTCCGATTTGTCAAGTTCTAGCAGGAGCAGGTATTGCTGCCTTTTTTGTTCTTCTTCATGTTTCCGCTGCTGCTCAATAAATATCTTCCGCTGCCAGAAATAGGCAGCATAAACTAACCCGCACACCAACAGTATATATGTCAAATATGCCCAGACTGTCTGGTACCATGGCGGCAACACCTTAAAAAAATAACTGGTAATACCCGATTCATTGCCCAGGTTGCTTTTGGCGCGTACCCTGAACTCATAATCGCCGGCTGGCAGGTTGGTATATTCTTTTTCAGTTTTGACATTCCATTCACTCCAATTCTTACTAAAGCCTTTTAATAAAAAGCTGTATTTAACGCTGTTTTGCGCACCGTATAATGGAGAAGAATATTCAAAACGTATACTGTTCCATTTGCTGGATATCTTATAAAAATCTCTGGCTGGTTGTTTCTGCAGACTGCCGGCCTCGCCAAAATAACCGCCGAATAGCAGACTATCGTATTTACCTGAAACATATACCTGACCCAAAATAACCTGCAGCGGGTAACCGCTCTTTTTATAATCTTCATAGTTAATATGGTAAAAGCCTTTTTCGGACCCCACCAGCACATTGCTTTTGTTATAAGGATAAATAAATTCACAATCAGCCACCATACGGCCGTTCAGCTCAGGAAAGTAAATAGTTTCCGGTGTCTTACCCTGCAGGTCAACAACGCCCAGGTTCTTATCTTCTATAAACCATATGTTGCCGCCGGGGTCTTCGTTCAGATAGCGAATGTTGCGCTCATCAAAAATGGTTTTAAAAAAGGCTGATGGTTCAAACCGGTCTGTTTTGTGGTTGTACTCATAAATACCTTTTTCAGTAGTTATCACTACATGGTTTTTTATTTTGTACAGGTGGTTTTTCAGTTTTGAAGGCAGCCCGTTTTTATCGGTGTACAGTTTTATGCGGGGAGCATCCAAATGAGTAACATCAATCTTGTACACCCCGTAATAAGGATCGGCCACCCAAACGGTGTCGGCATTTTCAAACGCGATAAACTGGGATGAAGTTGTAAAACCAGGCAGTTTGGTTTTTTTTACAAACCGGTTGTTTTCATAGCCAAATAAATCGATGCCCTGAGCGGTGCCCGCCAGCACCATCGTTGAAGGTTGTACATTGTTGTAGGGCAAAAACTGCCAGTAAGTAGTTATGTTGTCAACCTGTGTTACCTGGTCGTTGTTTACTATAAAGGCCCCTTCATGGTGGCACAGCAGAAGTTTTCCGTTTACTTCACTCAGACCCCAGGTGGAGCCTTTGGTGTTTGGAACGGCCTTAAACTCTCCGCTTTCCAGGCTTATATCCGGCTTGCCGGTTAAGCCCGCAACATACAGGCCATTGGATGTTCCTATATACAGTTTGTCGTTGAATATAATGGAAGTATAGCCCAGCCCTTCGTTCAGCTTTTCCGGATAAATATGCTTTATGGCATTATTGTATGCGACAAAATCAATTCCGTTGTCAAGGCCAAGCCACAGGTTTTTGTGGTTATCGAGATAAATTTTCAGTATGTTGTTGTTCTGCAGCCCCTCCTTTCGTGACAGGTTTTGAATTATTTCGCCTGCTTTGTTTATTATATATACTCCATTTAAATTAGTGGCTATCGCCAGCCAGTCTTTGTTTAATGCAATAGCAGTAAGCACACGCTCCTTTATAAAAGGGTTATGATCTTTAAATATAAAGGGACTGATAACATTGTTGTGCAGTATAAAAAAACCGCTGTTGATGGTTGCGATAAAACTGCTGTCTTCTCCAAAGGGGAAAATGCTGCTGACAATGGCATTGGCGGGCATGGCATTTTTTGTTGCAAAGGGCGCCCATAATCCGTTCCTGAATTCCAGCAAACCGCGTTTGGCGTCCTGCGATATCAGCCGGTTGTTGCTTTCAGTCAAATACAACCAGCCCGCATCCGAAGGATATACGGAAAGCAGTTTGTTATTGTATTGAACGATCTTCTCCATGGCGCGGAAAAAAATGTCACTTCCATGGGCTACTATATTCCAGCAATCCGAAAAAGTATTGCTATTTTCAGGCAACAGGTTTTTAAGCGACGTGTAAGCCAGCGTTCCGTTTTTATCGGGGGAAAAGAAACCAAACTCATCCAGACCGCCAACATATATTTTATCGTCGTTGCCTATAGCCAGTGAATTGATCACATTGCGGTTGGGCAGCGGGTAGTTTTTCCAGTGAGAGCCGTCAAAACTTAGCAGTCCTTCATAGTTGGCAAAATAGACTATGCCGTTTTTATCCTGTACAATGTCCCTGTTATTGGTGCCGGCATTGTAAACGTCCTTGGGATAGTTAATAATATCCGGCAGGCCGATGGTGTTTTGCGCGCGGCAGATTGAAATAGCCCCAAGAAAGAAAAAAAGTACAGGCAGTCCTTTCATTTAAAAAATTGATATGGCAGTTGAAGAATGCTGTGCATAATGCGGTGCGTATGTAAAACGGACAGTTGCCTGCTGCAGAACTCTTTGCAGCCTGGGACGCCGCCGGTAGTATACCTGATAAATAAAAATTGCCCGCCAGTCGTCCGCCCGTAAAACGGGCTTAAAAAAACAGAAAAACAGATTTCATAATACGGGGGTAAACATGATAATAAAGGTAGGGCGTTTTTTACCACCCCTCAAACGTTGAAGAGCTATATATGTAACGTGATGGGGTAATGATGAGGTGAAAAAGAAGAAACTTGCTTTTATCTGGCCTGAGATGGGGTTTGGATGTAGTATAAAACGAGGTTGTTTGATGGGGCTGCTGTTAATTTGCCTGATCTGTTTTAGTGATAACATTTACTGAATTTTAATCCAGAAATAAAATGAGACGACTATTCTCTAACGCATTGCCGGTATATGCAACGATTTTATTTGCCTTTATTGCCGTTAAACCCGCTTCAGCACAAAATGCCGTAGGCATATTCGAATCCCATGGCGACGTGGGTACGGGTGTTAAGCCTGGCTCTGCCACCTATATTCCTGAAACAGGGCAGTATATAATATCCGGCGCAGGCTATAATGTTTGGGGCGACCATGATGAATTTGAGTATGTGTGGAAGAAAATGAAAGGCGATTTTATATTATATACCAGGGCTGAGTTTTTAGGCAACTGGGTCAACTACCATCGCAAAGTTGGCTGGATGGTACGCAAGAACCTGGATGGCAATTCTGCCCACGTTAACGCGGTTGAACATGGTGACGGCCTCACATCCCTGCAGTTCCGCCGCACCACCGGCGCTCAAACCGAAGAGCATAAACTGAAACTTACCCACGCTAATATTTTACAATTGGAAAGAAAAGGCGGGGTATATATTATGCGTGCTGCCATTTACGGCGAACTCTTTCAAACAGACACGATAACCGGGCTGGATCTTGGCGACGAAGTGTATGTGGGTCTTTTTGTTGGCTCCCACAACGCCGATGTGCTTGAAACCGGGGTGTTCAGCAACGTAAGTATAACCGTGCCCTTAAAGGGCGACCGTACTACGCAAATGATGTCACTGGGAAGCAATCTGGAAGTGCTTGAAGTAGCATCAGGCAGGCGAGAAATAATTTATAAAGTGCCTTATTCCATTCAGGCGCCAAACTGGACACCCGACGGCAAGAGCTTTATTTTTAATGATGGCAAAGGGTTGCTGTTCAATTTTGATATTGCCACCCGCATACCGGTGCAGATCAATACCGACACGGTTACCCATAACAACAACGACCACGTAATTTCCTTTGACGGGAAGATGCTTGCCCTTAGCAGTTATGTACGTGGCCGATCCATCACCTGGACGGTTCCGATAACCGGTG
>DATHLW010000258.1:0-6200 GCA_035487675.1 Mucilaginibacter sp.
TTTTTACTGGATAGAGAGACTGGCAAACCTTTATTTAAGGTGAATGAAACCCCTGTAGAGACCAAATCAGAACTTGCGGGAGAAGAACCATGGCCAACACAACCGATTCCAACTTTGCCAGTACCTTATGCGCGCCAAACGCTGACTGAAAAGGACATCAATCCATATTTATCTGATAGTTCAAAGGCGGAAGTATTAAGAAGATTGAAGACTTATCGCTATGGAAATATGTTTCTGCCACCTGGTAAAATTCCATCGCTGATCTTTCCGGGATTTGACGGCGGCGCTGAATGGGGAGGCCCTGCGTTTGACCCATCTACCGGGATATTGTATATCAATGCCAATGAAATGGCCTGGGTGATGACCATGATCGATGCGAAGCAGGAAGCACCAAAATCAGAGACGTTTAGTATGGCAGGGCAAAGGCTCTTCACCAATAATTGTATGGGTTGTCATGGGCAGGATAGAAAAGGTACGGGCTATTACCCTTCGCTCATTAATATTGGATCAAAATATAAAGATGATCAGATCAGCACATTGCTTCAAACTGGCAGACGCATGATGCCATCGTTTAAACAATTAAGCAACCAGGAAAGTCAGGCCATTATTTCCTACATCACGGAAAATAAAAATACGGGGATAAGTGCTTTCGTAGCAGAGCATAAAGCGGTTGACCCTTATCTCGATATTCCATACCAGATGACGGGCTATAACAAATTCTTGTCTAAAGAAGGTTATCCTGCTATATCACCGCCATGGGGTACGCTAAACGCCGTCGACCTGAACACAGGTAAAATGGTTTGGCGCATACCTTTAGGCAACGATAGCACTTTCGAAAAAGTCGCTAAAACACCAACCGGTACCGAAAACTATGGCGGCCCTGTGGTTACCGCAGGCGGTGTGATATTTATTGCAGCCACTAAAGACGGTAAAATACGCGCATTTAATAAACGAAACGGTCAATTGATTTGGGAAGCAAAACTGCCCGCACCGGGATTTGCTACTCCGGCTGTATACGAGATGGATGGCAGAGAATATCTTGTAGTAGCCTGTGGTGGCGGTAAACTAGGTACAAAATCGGGCGACTCTTATGTAGCATTTGCGCTGCCAAAGTGATTATAATTTGATTAGAAAAGCAGTGCTTTAGGTACAGATGAAGTCAGGGCTAATTATTTTTATCTAAATTCGCCCCGATCAATCTATGCTGAATGCCATTGTCCCAGTCAAATAATCCGCTTGCTGATAGAGAAAAGTCCGGTAGAGCGATATGGTATTTCTTGCTGCTATGGACAATCCTTAATGCGGTACAAGCCTATACTTTAGAGATCCATGCTGACGAAGCTTATTACTGGCTTTATTCCCGTTTTTTAGACTGGGGCTATTTCGATCATCCGCCCATGGTGGCTATTTTCATCCGCATAGGCGACAGCCTCTGGCATAGTGAATTTGGGCTGAGGTTAATGACTGTACTTTCAAGCACCCTGTCTCTTTACATTTTATGGCTGATCGCAAAAAGATATGCAGTTGAAGCAAAGTGGTTCATTTTGGTGGTGTCGGGTATATTTATCTTTCACCTTTACGGCTTTACTACTACGCCTGATGCGCCTCTTTTTCTGTTTACCGTCTTGTTTTACTTCATCTATCAAAAGTATATTGATGACGACCAATTAAAATGGGCGCTATTGTTAGCAGTTATTATCGCCTGCCTGCTTTACAGCAAATATCATGGTATACTACTCGTCGGTTTTACGGTACTGTCGAATATTAAATTGTTAAAACGCCGGACATTCTGGCTGATCGTCGGCTTGTCGGTGATATTGTACATTCCGCATATTTTATGGCAGATCAATCACGGGTACCCATCTGTTAATTACCACTTGTTTGAGCAATCAACCTATCATTATGATTTTTCTCAGACATGGACGTACTTTCCGGGTCAATTATTAATGGCTGGACCGATCATCGGTATATTCCTGTTCTATTACGGATTTAAGGCCCGCGTCAAAGATGTTTTTATCAGGACTTTGATGGTGAACAGCGTATTCACCTTTATATTTTTTCTATCAAGCAGTTTTAAAGGAGAGGTACAGCCGCAGTGGACACTGATCGCTTTTGCGCCATTGGTGTTGTTGGCACTTATTCAATTTAGGCAGGCGGGTAACTGGCGTCCATGGTTTCAATGGGTAGCGATAATCAACCTCGTGTTTATTGTAACACTCCGGATAATGATCATCACTGCTTCACCCTTAATAAGGCAAGTGGGACAAGTGAAAAGTTTATATGGGTTTAAGCAATGGGCATATGATATTAAACAAAAGGTTGGCGACCATTATGTGATACTCAATGATGGCTTTCAAAATGCTGCCAAATATGATTTTTACAATAATACCACCAAAGGTTTTGCTTATGATGAGCGTTATTACCGCTTAACACAGTTTGATATCTGGCCCATCGAGGAAGGTATGCAACATCAGAAAACCTATTGGCTGACAAAATATCCTGTGAAAGGTGTAAGTACGGACACACTGAATACAGCGGGGGGTAAATGGTATGGTGGCTGGGTAAATGACGTGCGTACCTATCAAAAGGTAAAAGTAGATGTGCCTTTTCCTAAAATCAGCGCTAAACCGGGAGGACAAATAACTTTCGACCTGGGTATCACTAATCCGTATTCCTACACAATAAATTTTAGCAATTCAGGTTATCAGCACGAAGTAAACTTTGAAGCTTGTTTGTTTAAGGAAGGGAATATTATACAGGTCCAGGAATCTGGCGAAGGTTTTCATGATTTGACATTAAATCCACACGAAAGCAAGCGTTATAAGTTTAAATTTGTTGCTCCGGTGCAAAAAGGGATGTACACCGTAATATTCTCGTTAAGGACCGATCCTTTCCTGGGCAGCAAGAACAGCAGGATCATTAGCCTGATTGTCAAATAAATACCTTGCTTATCGCCGTGAGGTAAATTCCATCGAAGGTATTCCTGAATGTTTTGTCGATGTTAAAGCATTAATTTGAATTAAACTGCGCAATTTTAACCCTGCCTATATCATACACAACTCGAAATACCTCCGAAAGGTCAGTCAAACGTGCCGGAGATTGGTGAAAGCTAAACGTGAATGCCCCCCTTAAATGCTTATAGACAAACGCAGCGTAAGAAACATCAAGCCTGTTGTATATAGTTTTTGAATAAAAAGGATCACCATAAATAATATAGTTAGCCTGGCCTTTATAAAATTCATCATATAGAGAAAAAGCCTTATAACCTGCATAAAAGCTGGCAACAAAACCTTTCGAATATATAAAGTTAAATTGGCTGCGTACACGGTGAGCCGATCCCATACCGCCTACTTCAAATGATAAGGAATCAAATACGGTCTGTTTATGAGTCAAGTCCAGGCCCAACCTAACCTGCGCGCCCCCGTTATCTTCAATTGGGCTATTGGGTTGCAGTGGTTTTGTACCAGCGTCATGCATAAACATAAAAAAATGAGAAATATAGAACGGCCCTGAAGAAGCAGGCTTAAATTTTCCTAAAAAACCTGCCAAAAATTGATTCCGGTCTGTTGCTGTTTGACGGCTCAGCCAATCAATCCAGCCGGTCTCATAGCCATGTTTACCATGATTAGACAGAAGCAAGCCCTCCACATTTGGCCTGTAATAAATCAATGTATCGTTTAAAAGTGCCCGTGGGTATTGGGTCAATAAACCCTGGCGGGGGAATTCGCCTGCATTAAATATCCAATGGGTATTGGTAAAATTGTAGTAAACAACAGGGTTAACATTTAAAAAATAGGGTTTTCCCCCAAACTCATGCAGGGCATTTACACCCACGACAAAGTGGTTCAGGCTGTCCGGATTAAAACCAACATCTACAGCAGTGCGTGTACCTGAAATGGTTTTCCGTAGCGGAATCAGGGCATCATATTCATGGTCGTCTAAAAAAGCAAAACCATTAAAATGAATGTCAAATGAAGTAGGCTTGTTAGTAGTATGTGATCCGGATGTTAATCTGATTGTATCGCGTGTATTTGTTTTTTGCTGCCCGAAAGAAGTGGAAATGGTAACCAATAAAACAAAACCAATTAGGTAGATTTTTTTAATCATAAAGATGTATTTGCGGTAAAATTACAATTATTCAATGAAATGCCTAACACTTCAAAACCGCTATTTATAGATAGTGTACTAAAATCCAGAAGGGGTTTTTAACGACTGCTAATTGTTAATTCGCCGTCGTATCATTGAAGAATTGGAAAGTATAAGCCGGATACAAATAACAAAGCTCCGTATTTTAATTACAGAGCTCAATTAGAAATATTAAAAAAGATACTAATTTCTTTCTACATCTCCGCTTCCTGATTTGGAAGAAGAGACGTTCCGGGCACCACCAGTATAGTGTACGTCGCCTGAACCTGAAATAGAGGCCGATACACTGTTGCTGGCATTAATTGAGGCATCTCCTGAGCCAGATACGTGCACAATGGTATTAACAGTAATCAGTCCGCGTGCTTCAAAATCACCTGATCCTGATACATTAACTGCTGAGTTTTCGGCGTGACCGGACAGTTTAACATCGCCAGAACCCGAGATACCGCTTTCAAGATTTTTCACGTCTAGTCTGCCGTACATGTCGCCTGAGCCTGATACACGTAATTTCAATGAAGTAGTGTGGATGCCCTCTTTAAAATAAACATCACCAGAACCTGAAAGAGCAATTGCATTTATATCTTTTACAGCAACATATACTACTATCTTTTTATGATTCCCAAACAGGTCTCCCCAATGAAAGTTGTTATCATTTTTATTATAGATCTTCAAAACTCCATTGTCAACTTCGGTGATAATATGGTCGATGATGTTGTCCGGTGCTTCAACCTTTACTGATTCGGTTGAGCCTTGTGTAATATACACATCAAACGAGCCGCCCACATCCACGGCGTGAAAACCTGAAAGATGACGGTCTTCAATTTTGCTGAAATCAGCGATAGTTGATTTGTGCGGATGGGCGTAAACATAGGATGCTCCTGGTAAAAGCAGCGCTATGAGTAATATTTTGGTTAGAGCTCTCATTTTATATTCATTTTGAAAATAAGACGCCGGTTAATATAAAAGGTTGCATATAAATATAAATAATCAAAAAATAATACCGCTAATTTATTAATAATGAACTCTTATTAATAACGAACATCGAATGCTGAATGTCGGATGATGAAGTTTATTGTAATATTTATTATTCGACATTCATTATTCGATATTGTCAGCTTATTAATCTACCAGCACCCCTATATAATAATTAAAGGTATCTACTTCAATATTGTCTTTGTTAGCACCTTCAATACTTACAGGGGTAAAACGTGTTGTGGGTTTGATATACTGGTATTCGCCGCCTTTTATTTTAACCCGTACAGGCATATCAAAACCTTTTGCATCTGCCTGCCAGCGAACGGCTAATTTACCTTCGCGGTTGGTCATAAATTCAAGTATTGGCAGATTTTTATAGTGCAGGTACTGATCAAATACCGGGGATAAATTGATCCCGGCTTGTTCATTGATATAATTGATGATATCATCGTAAGTTACCGTTTGGTGGTAGAAAGTTTTATTAAGGCCACGAAGAATACTGCGCCATTTCTCATCATTATTGATAATGGTACGAACCATATTCAGCAGGTTACCGCCTTTATAATACATATCGCTGGAGCCTTCTTTGTTCACATTATAAGGGCCGACTATAGGCTTGTCATTTGCGATAAGTAAACGGGTGCCGTGTACATACTCCTGTCCGGCCTGCTTGCCCCATTTGCTTTCAATAAATAATGACTCGGAATAGTTGGTAAAGCTTTCGTGTATCCACATATCGCCCAGGTCTTTTGACGTGATATTATTCCCAAACCATTCGTGACCGCTTTCGTGCACTACGATAAAATCCCATTTTAATCCCCAGCCTGTACCCGACAAATCGCGCCCTAAATAGCCATTGTGGTAATGATTGCCATAAGCGGTTCCGCTTTGGTGTTCCATGCCCAGGTGGTGTGATTCGATCAGCTTATAGCCGTCTTCATAAAAAGGATATGGGCCAAACCAGTATTCAAAAGCTTTGATCATCGGTTTGGTATTATCACCCCATTGTTTTTTTGCTTTCTCCAGGTTGTAGCTTAAGGGCCAGAAATCAAGTGTCAACTTGCCTTTTTCGCCATCGT
>DATHLW010000259.1:0-3287 GCA_035487675.1 Mucilaginibacter sp.
ACATAGCACGTGTGGAAGCTAAGCTGTAAAACGGGAATAATATTCCACAATTTTAATTATATCCTAAAGGCCTATATATTTACTTTATATAAACCTTTAGGATTTTTCATTATAGTCAAAAATCTGCTTAAACGTTAAAAAAATGGCTACTCAGCTTAAAAATTTATCTGATTTTTCTTTTACGGAAATTCCATCGGCGATTAATTTTCGTTTTGGTATAGTTGTTGCCGAATGGAATACGGAGATTACCAATGCGTTATATGAAGGGGCCTATCAAAGCCTGATCAATAATGGCGCATTACCGGACAATATCTTTAGTTACTCAGTTCCGGGTAGTTTTGAACTGACATCAGGTGCAGATATATTATTGAAGAATCTTCACGTTGACGCAGTGATCTGCCTGGGGTGTGTAATACAAGGCGAAACGAGGCATTTCGATTTTATTTGCAATGCCGTAGCTAACGGGATAAGTAACGTAGCTATAAAATATTCAAAGCCGGTTATCTTTGGTGTATTAACCACCGATAACCAGCAACAGGCCATAGATCGTGCAGGTGGCAAGCATGGAAATAAAGGTGACGAGGCAGCAATCACAGCGATCAAAATGGCTAATTTGGCTGAAACTTTAAATTCATAATTTTCGTTTAACAGAAATATAGCAGACCATGAAAAAATTAATTTACTTTATCATCATCGTAGTACTTGCAGGCAGCATTGCTTCATGCTCAAACAAATTGTGCCCGGCTTATTCATCTTATCCTAAACACAGCAGATAACATAAAAAAGTCATTTTTCCCCCTGGTTAAAATTAATTAGGTTACGAACCGTATTTTTGTCGGTTAGTATATTATAATTTTTTATGAATTGGATTTCGTTGGAATCAGCAGACCAACTGAGTGGAATCAAACAACACCAGGGTTACTGTATTATCTATAAGCACAGCTCACGCTGTTCTATCAGTTTTATGGCAAAAAGGCGCATTGAGATGGACGCCGATGATCTACCCGAAAATTTACCGGTTTATTTTCTCGACCTTATCAAACACCGGGACATATCCAACCAAATAGCACAAGAATTTCATGTGCATCATGAATCGCCTCAATTATTATTGATAAAAAACGGACAATGTATCCTCGATCAATCACACAATGGGATTTCGATTGAGGAAGCGCTTGGGCAACTCAACTAAAATATCGAATAACAAATTTTGAATAATGAATAACGAAATCGAACCTTATTATTCGATATTCGGCGTTCAGTGTTCGATATTGCTAATGTTCTCAATAATGTAATCTTTTAGGTGTGCTATACCGTTAACAGTTATTAGCGTTTCAACTATTACGTGCTTTTAACTATTTTTGTATCATGATCGAATTACCGGTAGTCCCTGTAAACCAAACGCAACGCAAACCTGATTGGCTGAGAGTAAAGCTTCCTGTTGGAAAGGAATATGCGCATGTGCGTAATTTGGTGGATACCCACAAGCTTCACACTATTTGCGAAAGTGGTAATTGCCCTAATATGGGTGAGTGCTGGGGAGCGGGTACGGCTACATTCATGATACTGGGTAATATCTGTACCCGTTCGTGTTCATTTTGTGCGGTTGCAACAGGCAGACCGTTGGCTGTTGATCTGGACGAACCCAATCGTGTGGCCAACTCTGTAAAGCTGATGCAGGTAAAACATTGTGTGATCACTTCAGTTGACCGTGATGACCTGAAAGATGGCGGCTCTATTATCTGGGCCGAAACAATCAATGCCATACGTCGTGAAAGCCCTGAAACTACATTGGAAACTTTGCTGCCAGATTTTAGGGGAATATGGGAGAACCTTGAACGAGTAATAGCTGTTCGCCCGGAAGTAGTATCACATAACCTGGAAACCGTACGCCGTTTAACACGCGAGGTACGTATCCAGGCCAAATACGATCGCAGCCTGGAATGCCTAAGACATATTTCAAAAGCAGGCTTACGTACAAAATCAGGTATTATGCTTGGATTGGGCGAAACAGAAGAAGATGTTTTGGAAGCAATGAATGATCTGCTTGAAGCGGGTGTGCATATTCTTACGCTCGGTCAATACCTGCAGCCTACACGCAGCCATCACCCCGTGATAGACTGGATACACCCTGATCAATTTGCCCGCTACAAACAAATTGGTTTAGATATGGGTTTCAGATATGTGGAAAGCGGACCATTAGTACGCTCGTCCTATCATGCAGAAAAACATCTGTTTGAAATCTGATTAATCCTTTATATCTTCACCCAACCTTGAGCAAGAAGCGAAAAATATCCCTGTCTGAAGAAGAACTTGTGCTTGCTCTGCGGCAACGTGAGAAAATCGCCGTGGAGGCATTGTATGATATGTATTCCTCGTCGCTGCTTGGCGTAATTGTAAGGATCGTTAATGATACTGATCTTGCCGAAGATATTTTACAGGATACATTTGTAAAGATATGGAATTCATTTTCAAGTTATAGCACAGAAAAAGGCCGCCTGTTTACCTGGATGGTCAATATTGCACGTAACCTGGCTATTGATAAAATACGCTCGAAGGATTTTAAGAACCAGGGGAAAAACCAGGAGCTTGAAAATAACGTAACTTTTATTGACGAACAGAGAAATACGGTTTATAAGCCGGAACTCCTCGGCGTTAAGGAATTAGTTGAAGGGTTGAAACCTGAACAAAAATCCATACTTGACCTCGTATATTTTAAGGGATATACCCATGTGGAAGCCGCTGATGAACTCGGCGTGCCTTTGGGTACCGTAAAAACAAGGCTTAGAATGGCAATAATACAGTTAAGGAAATATTTTAATTGAAATTGGAAGACATTAAGGCATATATCGAATCAGGAATACTCGAACTTTACATTTTGGGTGATGTGACGCAGGAAGAGCGGACCCAGGTAGAAGCTATGGCCCAAAAGCATCCCGCTATCAAAGCCGAACTGATTGAAATTGAGCGTTCATTGGAAGCCTATGCCGAGGAAAATGCAATTGAACCATCTGCAGGATTACGTGACAGGGTATTAAACAGCATTGTGACCAATTTGGACGATGACAGAAATTTTAAATCGGCCAGTGTACCGGAAGATGACGAAGAAGATAACGTTATCCCTATATCAAGAGCACGGTCAAACAACTTCTTCAAATATGCTTTCGCCGCATGCCTTGCTTTGTTGATCTTGAGCATTGCTGCTCTGATTAGTGTTTATAACAAATTGCAGGAATCAAATAACCTTGTTGCTTCGTTGCAGTCGCAAAATCAACACTTTACCAACCGTG
>DATHLW010000260.1:0-6255 GCA_035487675.1 Mucilaginibacter sp.
CCAGAAATTCTCGGGCAAAAAACTGCAATATTTCGATCCGGAGATCAACCAGAACTATGTGCCTTATGTTATAGAGACATCTATCGGTTTGGACCGTATGTTCCTTTTGACATTGATCAATGCTTACGAAGAAGAAGACCTAAGCACTGATGAAAAACAGGACAGCCGCGTAGTATTGCGATTACACCCATGCCTGGCGCCTGTCAAAGCCGCTATTTTCCCACTGACCAAGAAAGATGGCTTGCCTGAAAAGGCCCGGGAGATAATGGATAAGTTGAAATTCGACTTTAACCTGCAATACGAAGAGAAGGATGCGATCGGTAAACGTTACCGTAGGCAGGATGCCATTGGTACACCCTTCTGTATCACCGTTGACCACCAAACTTTAGAAGACAATACTGTTACCATACGCTACCGCGACACCATGCAACAGGAACGTGTTCCTGCTGACCAATTAGAAAAGATCATTGGCGACCTGGTAAGCTGGAAGAATGTACTATAATTTATAAAAACATAAGTTTCTGTGAAAGAGCCCGGTTTTTATCGACCGGGCTCTTTTATTTTGTTAATAACTTATGTAAACCTATTATCTTATTAATATCGTATAACACTCAATGTTTAATCAATAATTAAACAAAAAGAGATAGTCAGGAGAAAATTATCTTTCATAAATAGTGATGTTGGGAAGTATTTAGCGCTTCTGGTAAATAGGAAAAAAATTGAAGGCCCTCGTATTTTCTATCCTTTTATTTTCTGCTTTAAATGGGTTTCCCTATTCGGTGCCAATTTCCGGACATACTCAACCGGCAGGCAGCAATAAAACCGATAGTCTGAGAAAAATAGTGACCGCAGGCTTAAACAACCATACACACTCCACCGATACTGCAACTATTAACCTGATCAATAAACTGGCTGCTGATTTTATCGAAATAAAGCCGGACAGTACTTTGTATTATGGTTATAGAGGAATTGCCTTATCAAGAAAAACCAATTATAAAGCAGGTATTGCCGATGGGCTGGTACAAACCGGACATGCTAATTATTTTAAAGGCCGGTTTGAGCTGGCAAAAAAAGAGTTAAACGAGGCTATATCCATTTATACAAGTTTAAATGATAAGAAGGGACTAAGTAATGCCTATGTTGTGAGCGGGCAAATGTACAATATGCAGGCTGATTATAAACAGGCGCTGGCCTATTTAAATTTAGCACGTAATATTTACGAACAGCAAAATAACAAGCGTGACCTGCCCATATGCTACAAAAATATTGGGATGGTTTACTTTGGCAAGGGCCAACACTCTACCGCACTCGATTATTATTACAAAGCACTTTTTATCGAAATAAAAGAACATAACCAATCGGCGGCTGCTGACATCTACAATAATATCGGCGACGTTCTTCAAAATATGCGGGCATATCCCAAAGCACTCGATTATTATAGTAAAGCTTTAAAAATAGCTCAGAACACGAATGACCTGCTCGAAATTGGCATCGCAACCGAAAATATTGGCGAGGTGTTGCTTGCACAAAAACATTATGATGAAGCCATCACCTATTTATCCGAAGCACTTCAGATAGCTATAAAGCAGGACGATAAGGACGGGATCAGTTACATCTCAGCCGACCTGGGCTTGTGTTATGCCAATAAGGGGCAAAATGAACAGGCCCTGGATTATTTCCATACGGCATTAGAAACCGCGGGCAAATACAACATTGTTTATGACAAAACTTATGCTTTAATAGGTTTTGCTACCCTTTTTAATCTGCAAAAGGATTACGAAAAGGCTTATACTTATGCTTTGTCAGGCCATAAACTGGCGGAGAAAATAAATAATATATGGTTCAGGTCGAATGCAGTTTTTGAGTTGAATAAGGCTTTAGCGGGTCTGGGAAAATTTGAAGAAGCGCACAAGCTATCCATGCAGTACATAGCGCTTCAGGACAGTCTGAACAACGACGAAAATATTCAGAAAATAACGTCCTATAGTCTTGAATATGAGTTTGCCAATAAACAGCATAAACTGATAGAGAAACAGAAAGAAAAGGATGAGCTATACGTTCAAAAATTAAAGCAGGAAAAAACCAATTTTATCTATCTCAGTACTGTTTTGTTGGGAATGATTGTGATTGCCGCAGTTTATTACAAAGGTAAACGCAGGCAACAAAAAATTAATGCTATTCTTAAGGAAAGTAACGGCGAAATCATACGTCAAAAGGCAGATCTTGACGAACAAGCTATCAAGCTAAATGATCTGAACCATTTAAAAGACCGCCTGATCGCAGTTTTAGCACATGACCTGCGTGCGCCGCTTAGTACTTTAAGGGGGCTTTTTACTTTGCTGGAAGATGATACTCTTACCTACGAGCAGTTTCTGGATCTTATTCCGCAGGCAGTAAAAAAACTGGAATATACCTCTGACTTTCTTGATACTTTATTGTTCTGGATAAACAGCCAGATGGATAATTTTGACAGCTCGGACAAAGCATTCACTATCAAAGATGTTGTAGCTAACGAAACAGCAACTTACAGTGAACAGGCTGCATTAAAGGGCATCAGATTGATCGATAAAGTTTCGAACGATATTGTTGTAGCCGCAGATCCAAATTCTATCCGTATCGTAGTGCGCAATTTAATTACCAACGCTATTAAATTTTCCAGGGAAAATGATACCATTACCGTCAGCACCGCCTACCTCGATGACAATAATATCCTGATGTCGATAAAAGATACAGGTATAGGCATGCCTCCGCAACAACTTGATAAATTATTTAAAAGTAAGGTAGATAGCGGTCATGGCACAAATAATGAATCAGGTACAGGAATGGGCCTATTGTTCTGTAAGGACCTGATAGAAAAATGTAATGGTAAAATTTGGGTTGAAAGTAAACCCGGATTAGGAACAGAATTCTTTTTTACACTGCCGCTTGGGAGTTTTAACGAAGAAGCTGTCATGGTATCATAAATCCATGCTTGGCTTTTGATATCTCTATACAAGTCTGTTGCCGCACAATTCAATGCGATACAAGTGCGGTTAATTTTTTTAAGCCAAAATAAAACAAATTAACAGTACACTTCCGTATAAAAGGTAAGTAAATGCATTTAAGGCGATTATGGACCACCAATTGCCTTTTTTGCGATGTTCATACAGGTTAGCACAAATTAAATGTTATTATCAGGCCTTAAAAATTTCAGATCACTTTTAATTTTAATTCTTCTACTGACCGGGGTAAGGGCATCGGCTGCTACTTATACTCCTTATACTTCGGGTGCTTATAACCTTGCCAACCTAAAGGTTGATAGCCTGCGCAATTTATTGGCGGCATCAAAAGAAAGCCCTACCGATACCCTAACCATTAACCGCATAAACAAATTAGCAGCTGAATTTGTCGATGTAAACCCGGACAGCACCTTATATTATGCCAAAATAGCCATTAATCGCTCATTAGCGATAAAATATAAAATGGGTATTGCCGATGGTATGGTTTCAACCGCCCGGGTATATGCCCTTAAAGGTGATTACGATAAAGCCAAGAAAAATTTTAATGGTGCGCAATTACTGTATGCCAGCATGAAAGATGATAGCGGTCTTGCCAATTGTTATATTGAGTCAGGCCGTATGTATAATAATATTGCCAATTACGATCTGGCATCCAACTATTTTCAGCGGGCACTTGATATATACAAAAAATTAAAGGACGACAACGGTATAGCTTATAGTTATCATAATATCGGGATGGTTTCTGATAATATCGGAAAGTCATCCTATGCACTTGATAACTATTTTAAATCGCTTTCTATCAACTTAAGACTTAACGATAAGCTTAGGTCCGCAAAGGATTACAATAATATAGGTGTAATTATGCAAGGCATGGAGTTGTATCCAAAATCGATGGAATACTACAAGCGTGCAATTAAAATATGGCAGGAGTCAAAGAACGTTGAGGGTGTCAGCACCGCTTATGAAAACATGGGTGAAATAATGATTGCTGAAAAGAAATATGACGATGCTATTGTTTACCTGTCTAAATCCATGAAGCTGACCAAAGATATGGATGATAAAAACGGTATTAGTTCGCTTTATGCCGACTTTGGCCTGTGTTATGCATATAAAAAACAATATAACATTGCCTTAAGCTACCTCGCCCAGGCGGTTAAAATGTCTACAGATTTCAAAATAGATTATAATACAGCGGTTACATACATTGATTACGCCATTGTATATAACCTTCAAAAGAATTATCAACAGGCTTATAAATATGCATCTTTGGCGAATACCTTATCAGATAAGTTAGGAAGCTTAGCCAACCGTACCAGTGCCTCAATGCAGCTGAGCGAGGCGCTTGGGGGATTAGGCAGGTTTGAAGACGCGTACAAAGCGCAGAGAAAATATATTGAATTAAAAGACAGTTTGAAAAATGATGAAAGTGTTGGCAAGCTTACTTCCTTTAATCTTGAAACGTCCTTTAATGAGAAACAACGTTTACTTGCCGCGCAACACCAGCGCCAGGACGACCTGTATCAGCAAAAGATACAAAGACAAGGTCTACTCAGTGCTATTTTCTTCCTTATCATATTGGGTATGGCAGCAATACTGATCGTTTATTACAAGGCCAAATTAAAACAGCAAAAGATCAATACTATCCTTGAGGATAAAAACGCTGAGGTTATACAGCAGAAATCGGATCTAAACGAACAGGCCTACAAACTGAACGACCTTAATAATTTGAAGGACAGGCTTATTTCGGTACTGGCCCACGACCTCAGGGCGCCATTGAGTACCCTTCGCGGATTGTTTGGTTTGTTAGAGGACGACACCATATCGCACGATCAGTTTTTGACCATGATACCACAGGCTTTGAAAAAACTGGAATACACTTCTGACTTCCTGGATACCTTATTGTTTTGGATCAATAGCCAGATGGAGAATTTCGACAGTTCCGCAAAAAGCTTCCCAATCAAAGATGTCGTTTCTTATGAGGTAAGCAACTATTATGAGCAGGCTACAGAAAAGGGCATTAAACTTACAGACAATGTATCTGAAAATATCACTGTAGCTGCTGACCCTAATTCGATACGTATTGTTACCCGTAACTTAATTACAAATGCCATCAAGTTCTCCAGGAAAGATGATACCATTATTGTAAGTGTCCAGCAGCGGGACGATAACTATATCTTGATATCAGTGAAAGACAGCGGCGTAGGGATGTCTGAGAAACAACTGAATAAACTATTTAAGAGTAAAGTTGATAGCGGAACTGGTACCAATAATGAGTCAGGAACAGGCATGGGCCTATTATTCTGTAAGGACCTGATAGAAAAATGTAATGGAAATATCTGGGTAGAAAGTATTCAGGGCAAAGGCACCGAATTTTTCTTTACGCTTCCGATCGGAACCGTTGGCACAATTAAAGAAGAGGAGCCGGCATTTGCTTCCTAACCCCTCCCCTTTCTTTATTCTTTAGTTATTTACGCCACCTACGCCTTTGTCAATTGTGCCGTTTGTATATTTCAATGGATCGACTTTTTTAGGATCGCCCTGGTATACCCAAACAATATTACCAATGTATTTACGGAAGGCATCGCTTACTTCTTCAAGAGTCAGTTTCTTTACATCATCCACCAACGTATATGACCGGTGCCAGTTGTTGAATATGATCTCATTGGTTGCCAATGATGCAGCCTGCGCACTGTTGGTTTCCTGTTTGTAGTAAAAGCCGGTAAGATAAGTTACTTTCATATCGGCAACTTCATCGGCCTTAAAACCTTCGGTTTTTATCTTGTCTACCAATTTATCAAATACAGCAATATATTTATCAGGCTGAGTAGTTGAAACTGAGAATTTAGCAACTGATGTAGCTCCATAGCTAAACCATGCCTGAGGTGCGTAGGATAAACCGTTATTGGTACGCACATCCAGGAAATGACGGTTAGCAAATATGCGCATGGCTACGTTAAATGCATCAAAATCAGGAGTACCTGCCTCAGGGCCGCCTGTAATGCCTTCTACGTAGTTGGTAGCCAAATCACGCTGCTCTGCCGAGAATGTATTTTTATATATCCTGAATACATCCTTTTTCAATTCAAATTGCGCACCTTGTTTTATACCATTCAGCAGCTGACTAACTTTTTGCTCGATGACAGACCTGTCAAGATCAGCGACGATCACGATCAGCAAACGCGACCTGGTTAAGATAGATTGATAATAAGCCTTTGCTTCTTCAGGTGTGATTTTTGTAATGTTGTCAACAGTTCCA
>DATHLW010000261.1:0-6700 GCA_035487675.1 Mucilaginibacter sp.
CCCAAGTCAGAATTCTTTATTCCGCTTGCAGCTGATGAGTTGATAAAAACCGGCACTGCATCATTTAAGGTGATCCCTACAGCATCAAAGTGGTTTGGTGTTACTTATAAAGAGGACAAACCTATTGTACAAAAAAGCATATCTGATCTGGTTGCAAACGGGACTTATCCGTCAAATCTTTGGTCATAAAGCGATTATGATATTTGCTGAATCCCGCTCAAAAGGCGGGATTTTTTCTTTTAGAAATTTAATTTTTAAATAAATCTTTTCGCTTAAATTTGTTCTCCAATTGTACCTTTCATGCAGACCTGAATCCTATTATATCATCCATTTACATAGCATATTTGTACGATTGTGTAGTATATCAGTAAGGTTGTATAGTTTGAAATTTTTGCGACGATATTTAACTCATATTTATAGTAAGGAATCCGGGACGAGATAGTTATAGGTGATTTTAAAGTGCCCCAATGGGGTATATGCCAACTTAAGAATTGAATCAATTTTAAGTTGATGTAAAGATTCATTTCAACGAATATTAAAATTTTTAATCATGATAGCCGTGAAATCTTTCCTGAACATGATGATCGCAATCCTTATTGCTTCGATCGTTTTTGTGATCATCTCGATCACATTTTCATCCTAATGTTTGAATTAAAAACAGAAAAGCCCGTCTCTGATTAACAGGACGGGCTTTTGTCTATATGATGGATTTATTATTTTACTTCTTCGAAGTCAACATCGGTTACATGGTCACCAGCTGTGCCTTGTCCATTGCCTGCACCTGCTGCTTCGTCAGGGCCCGGTTGTGCCTGGCCTGAATCAGCTGCAGCTTTGTACATCTCTTCAGATGCAGCGGTCCATGCAGTATTCAGCTCGGTTTGTGCGGCCTCAATTGCATCGAGGTTTTTGGAAGCATAAGCTTCTTTCAGTTTTTTCAAACCTTCTTCGATAGGTGCTTTTTTGTCAGCAGATATCTTATCGCCATACTCCTTCAGTTGCTTTTCGGTAGTAAAGATCAGGGCGTCAGCAGAGTTCAGTTTTTCAACTTCTTCTTTTGCCTTTTTGTCAGCCTCAGCATTTGCTTCAGCTTCGTCCTTCATCTTTTTGATCTCAGCGTCAGTTAAACCTGATGAAGCTTCAATACGGATTTTTTGTTCCTTACCAGTAGCTTTATCCTTAGCTGACACATGCAATATACCGTTAGCATCGATGTCAAATGATACTTCGATCTGTGGTACACCACGCGGAGCTGGCGGAATTCCATCCAGGTGGAAGCGGCCTAATGTTCTGTTCTGCGCAGCCATCGGACGTTCACCCTGTAAGATATGGATCTCTACAGAAGGCTGGCTATCAGATGCTGTCGAGAATACTTCCGATTTCTTGCTTGGAATGGTAGTATTTGCTTCGATCAACTTGGTCATTACGCCACCCATGGTTTCGATACCTAATGAAAGCGGGGTAACGTCAAGTAATAACACATCTTTTACTTCACCAGTCAATACACCACCCTGTATAGCAGCGCCTATGGCAACCACTTCGTCAGGGTTTACACCTTTTGATGGCGCTTTACCGAAGAACTTTTCTACTGCTTCCTGTATAGCAGGGATACGGGTTGAACCACCCACCAGGATGATCTCATCAATATCAGATGTGCTCATGCCTGCAGCTTTTAAAGCTGTTTTACATGGATCAATCGTGCGTTTGATCAGGCTATCAGACAGTTGCTCAAATTTAGCACGGGTTAAAGTTTTAACCAGGTGTTTAGGCATACCATCAGCAGCAGTAATATATGGCAGGTTGATCTCGCTCTGAGAAGTGCTTGAAAGCTCAATTTTAGCTTTTTCGGCAGAATCTTTTAAACGTTGTAAAGCCATAGGGTCTTTACGCAGATCGATACCTTCGTCATTTTTAAATTCGTCAGCCAGCCAGTCGATAATTACCTGGTCAAAGTCATCACCACCAAGGTGTGTATCACCATCGGTTGATTTTACTTCAAACACGCCATCACCCAATTCAAGCACTGACACGTCATGAGTACCACCACCGCAGTCGAACACAACAATCTTCATATCCTTGTGTGCTTTGTCGAGGCCATAAGCCAAAGCAGCAGCAGTGGGCTCGTTGATGATACGGCGAACTTTTAAGCCTGCAATTTCACCGGCTTCTTTAGTAGCCTGGCGCTGTGCATCATTAAAATAAGCTGGAACAGTGATAACTGCTTCAGTTACTTCGGTACCTAAGAAGTCCTCAGCGGTTTTCTTCATTTTCTGAAGGATCATAGCCGAGATTTCCTGCGGGGTATATTTACGGTCGTCGATCTCAACACGAGGGGTATTGTTATCACCTTTAACCACTTTATACGGTACGCGTGATGCTTCTTTGGTAACCTCGCTAAACTGGTTACCCATGAAGCGTTTAATAGAATAAATTGTTTTTGTAGGGTTGGTAATAGCCTGGCGCTTGGCAGGGTCACCTACCTTACGCTCGCCGTTGTCAACAAACGCCACAACTGACGGCGTAGTACGTTTACCCTCGCTGTTGGCAATAACTACAGGTTCGTTACCTTCCATTACTGCAACGCAAGAGTTCGTTGTTCCTAAGTCGATTCCAATTATTTTAGACATATATGATTGATTTTTCCTTTTTAATATTTTAAACCAATGCTATATCAACAAGGCGTATGCCAATATCGCTTTGGCAGTAAAAAAGGCTTTAGAACGTCAAAGACGCCTATTATTTCGTCAGAAAAATGCCTGTTATCCGTGACAGGTTGTCAGAAAAGTGTCACTCGTTCAGCATAAGCTTCTCTATTCCGGCAGCAGGTTTCCAGTCGCTTTTAGGCTCATAATAATGCCATAGTAAGGCTGATACTTTCCTAATCAATACATCGGCCTCATTATCGGGCACCCAGCGCTGATCTTTATTGTTATTGGTGATAATAGAGAATACATAATCGCCATGCGGGGCGTTTACTAATACGGTTTCAGATTTAGATTCGTCCAGAGCACCTTGTTTGCTTACAGTATGCACATAAGGCGGAATTTGCGATAGGGCCTTGTCATCCCAATAAATTCGGCCCAGGTTACGGTACATGCGCTCACTGGCAGCCGGACTCACCGCTTCTCCATTCCTTATCATGGTAAACAAACGGCACATCTCATAGGGTGTCGTAACACCCCAGCCATATTTGGCGCGTATAGCTTCACGGCCTTTAACCCTTGAATTTACCCGCAGTACCTTAAATCCGTTCTGTTCGAGCCAATTATTGATATATTCACCTGTTACGATCTTTTGCAGCCAGGTACTGGCTGTATTGTCGCTCATGGTGATCATCAGCATAGCTACTTTACTCAGCTCAATAGTGTCCTTGTCTTTAAAAGAGCCTAAAATATCTTCACCAGGATAAAGCAATGAATCCCTATAAAGAAGTTTTTGATTGTAGGCCAGTTCTCCTTTTTCTATCTTGTCCATCACGCCGCATTGTATGCTTACTTTGATCATGCTTGCAGTAGGAAACAAAGTATCTGCATTAATAGCGGCGGTTTTGCCTGTCTTTAGATTTTTTACATAGATACCCACCTGTCCATTGAAGCCTTTTATGGCGTCTTGCAGTTGGGAGGTGAGTTTGTTGTCGGTTTGAGCGAAAGCGGTAGCAGAAAGTATCAATAAAAGGATGGATAGTTTGATTTTCATGACTCGGGTTTAAAAAACTAAGTTATAAAACTGTTGACAAAATCCCTATCGAAGCGTTTTTATATCTTTACCGATTATATGAAAACCCTACGCTGGCTTTTACTCCCTTTCTCTTTATTATATGGACTTGTTGTGATCATCCGCAACTGGTGTTATGATGGGGGGATACTGAAGAGCCGCAAATTTAGGCTGCCTGTTATATCTGTAGGGAACCTTGATGTGGGTGGTGCCGGTAAATCACCGATGACAGAATACCTTATAAGATTGCTTAAAGACAATTATAAACTGGCTGCACTGAGCCGTGGGTATGGCCGCAAAACCAGGGGCTTTTTAACAGTAACACCAAACTCAACTGCTGCCCAGGTTGGCGATGAGCCGCTGCAATTCAAACATAAATTTCCGGATATAACTGTAGTTGTATGCGAAAAAAGAGCTGTAGGTATTAAAGAGCTTACGAATACACACAACCTGGTCTTGATGGATGATGCCTACCAGCATCGTGCGGTAAAGCCGGGCCTGAGCATTTTATTGTTTGATTATAACCGGATAAATGAACCACATTTATTATTGCCGGCGGGTAATTTACGTGAACCATTTAGCGGGCGCTGGCGTGCGGATATTATTATCGTTAGCAAATGCCCGGAGCAATTGAGCATTGAAGAACAAGAAAGGATCACTGAGAAGATAAGTGCGTTACCGTATCAATCCTTGTTTTTTACTTCTATCGTTTATCAGCCATTTCAGGATTTGAGCGGGAAAAACTCTGATATGATATTAGATGATAATACTACCGTGTTTTTGCTGAGCGGTATTGCCAATTCAAAACCTTTGGTGCAGCATATCAAAAAATATACTTCAAAGCTGGTGCATCACAATTATCCCGATCATCATCGCTTTAGCTTAAAAAATATCAGTAAACTTGCCGATGAATTTTCTGCCTGTACCACACAAAAAAAAGTGATCATTACAACAGAAAAGGATGCGCAGCGTTTAGTTGAACATGAATTACTTTCGTTTGTAAAAACTTTGCCAATTTTGGTGATCCCGATAGGAATAGAGTTTTTAAATAACGAAGGACAGCAGTTCGACCAGTTAGTAACAGATTATGTTAGAGAACATACAGCAAACCACATTATACATTAAAAGCCGCATTGGCGATTTTGAACCCGAAGTAGGCATAATCTTAGGTACAGGGCTTGGCGGATTAGTGACCGAGATCGAAGTTGAAAAACAACTGATGTATTCCAATATTCCCGATTTCCCGATATCGACCCTTGAGTTCCATTCCGGTAAATTGATATTTGGCACGCTGGCGGGCAAAAAGGTGGTGGCTATGCAGGGCCGTTTGCATTATTACGAAGGGTATACTATGCAGCAGATCACTTTCCCGGTAAGGGTGATGAAGATGCTGGGTATAAAAACTTTGTTTGTATCCAACGCCAGCGGATCTCTAAACCCGGCTTTCAAAAAGGGCGACCTGATGGTTATCGAAGACCACATAAACCTCCAGACACATAACCCTTTGATCGGCAGAAACGAGGAAGAATTAGGCCCCCGGTTCCCGGATATGAGTGAACCTTATCGCCGTGACCTGATTGGGAGTGCACTTAATATTGCTGAGACAAACAATATTATCTGCCATAAGGGTGTTTATGTAGCTGTGACAGGACCGAACCTTGAAACAAAAGCGGAATACAGGTATCTGCGGATAATTGGCGGTGATGCGGTAGGTATGAGCACGGTTCCTGAAGTGATCGTAGCTAATCATATGGGCCTGCCGGTTTTTGCTATATCTGTATTAACTGATGAGGGTTTCCCTGACAATCTGCACCCGGTTTCGGTCGAAGAAATTCTGGCAGTTGCACACGAAGCTGAACCCAAAATGACATTAATACTTAAAAAACTGATTGCCGGCCTTTAATGCATAACCGATTACAATATACCCTGTTAATAGCGCTGATGTGTTTTTCGGCCGGTGTTGCTTTTGCGCAAACTACAACAATACCTGGCTATCCAAACAATAACATCAGAAGGAATAACTTCAATACCGATACATCATCCACAAATAAGCAGGGTAAACAACTTACCGGCGACCAGGAAATTGATGCAGAAAGACAAAAGGAAGAAAAGAAACGCGACTCTGTAATTTTTACCTCAAAATTTATCAGGGTAACCAATGAACGTTTACTGAGTGATAGTACGCAAGTGTTCCCCCTGGATACCGGTCTTGTTAATTTTGAGAATTATAGTCCGCTTTATCAGCCACGCAGCCCTAAAATAGGATTAGGTAACCTTGGGCTTGCCGAGCGCAGTTTACTGTTTGAACCAAGTAAAACCATAGGTTTTGATGTAGGGCAGCACTTTTTGGATGCCTATCTTTTTACGCCACAGGATATACAATATTATAAAGCAAGGGTGCCTTATACAAATCTATCCCTTTTTGCCAGCGGTGTAAAAGAACAGGTATTTAAAGTACTGCATACCCAAAATATCAACCCGCAATTGAACGTCGGATTCAATATGAATTTTATCGGGTCACGTGGGTTTTACCCTTCCCAGGGAGCAAGTGACCTCACCGGGTCTATATTTAGTTGGTATGAATCGAAAAGCAAGCGCTATAACTTGTTGGCAAGTTATATTTATAATAATCTGAAAGCACCGGAAAATGGCTCCGTGCAAAACGATTCCCTTTTCACAACCGCCGCATCAAGCTCCTTTACCACCTCTCAGAACCAGCCTGTACGGTTGTATAATTCAAGTGATAACATTCGTAGCAACGGCTTTTATATCAAACAGTTCTACTATATAGGAAAGATAGATACGACGATCAAAAGCGTCGATAAATCAAAGATATTACCTACTCAGCGTGTTTCTTATACTCTTTATTATAACCGGAATACCTATAAGTTCCTGCAAAATGAGCCTGATACTTATGGCGTGTTTCCCGACTATTACTACAGTTCAACTTATTCGAGAGATTCACTAAGTGTGTTTCACATCCAGAATG
>DATHLW010000262.1:0-4806 GCA_035487675.1 Mucilaginibacter sp.
GAGATCAATCATTTTTTTCCCGATGTAGAGGTCTATCAACAAGCCTGCCCACTATGGGTACCACTGGTAGAAAATGGCGAACATGACCTGCCTGGAGCAGATTATTTTGTAAAAAAATACCTCGACCAGGTGTTGGCTAAATCTGACCAGATAGATACTTTGCTGCTCGCTTGTACGCATTATCCCTTATTGCAGCAAAAGATAAGTGCTTATTTGCCAAAGCACATCAAGGTGGTACCACAGGGAGATATTGTTGCAGCTAGTTTAAAAGACTATCTCCATCGCCATCCCGAAATGGAGCAAAAGCTAACGAAAGGAAATACACAGCAATTCTTTACAACATCCGACGATACAGATGACTTCGATCACCATGCATCCATATTCTTTTCAGAGCCGGTTAAGTCTGAATATATTCCTTTAAAATAGGGCCACGTGTTCATGTTCACGCCGTGAACACTTGTGAAAACACATGAACGCTTGATAATCAATTAGTTGAAAATTATCAACTGCTGACAAAACCATGTCACCACTTATTCAGAACGTTTTAGCGATATTAGCAGGTAAATTACAGAATAAATTCTATCAACTTAATCGAACTTAATAAGCCTAATCAATCAAATATTAACCCGGCATTTAGTAAGTTTGCAGTCGAAGCAAACTGATCCTTGAACTTTTATATTAAATACTTTATTATCGCTATCGGCCTGTTTGCTTTTTCAGGCTTCTTTGCACTATTTGGCGTATATGCCGAACGGAAAGTGTCGGCCTTCATACAGGACAGGCTCGGCCCTACAGAGACCGGTAAATTCGGTGTGCTTCAGACCATTGCCGATGTTATAAAACTATTGATTAAAGAATCTATCGTTCCGGCAGCTGCAGATAAATTGCTTTTTTTGCTCTCACCGGCTATCATATTTATCGCGGTGTACATGGGTTTTGCAGCGATACCCTGGGCGCCCGGCATCGCACCTTCCAATCTGAATCTTGGTTTGTATTATATATTCGCTATCCTGTCTATTGAAACTTTAGGAATTTTAATGGCAGGTTGGGGTTCAAATAATAAATATTCGATATTGGGGGCGATGCGTTCAGCAGCGCAGATCGTATCCTACGAGATCCCTGCAGGTTTTGCAATTATTGCGGTGGTGATGGTAGCGCAAACTATGAACCTGCAAACCATATCGGCCCAACAGGGGATACTATCATCAGAAAAGACGAGCTTTTTAGGTGTATGGGATGTATCACATAACGGGGGCATCCTTGCCTGGAATATATTCAGGGCACCGCATTTGATCGTCGCTTTTGTGATCTACTTCATCGCCTCTTTAGCTGAAAGTAACCGTGCACCCTTTGATATACCTGAAGCCGAGTCCGAATTAGTAGCTGGTTTTCATACAGAGTTCACAGGTATGCGTTTTGCATTTGTTTTCCTCGCGGAATATTCGATGATGTTCCTGGTATCAATGGTTGCGGTGATCCTGTTTCTTGGAGCGTGGAATACGCCTTTGCCTAATATAGGTTCAGTTCGTTTGGCAGATTGGACGACAGGCGCAGGCTGGGGCATATTGTGGACTGCCATAAAAATATTAGCTTTAGTAGGTACACAAATGTGGATACGCTGGACCTTACCGCGTTTACGTGTCGATCAGCTGATGAACCTATGCTGGAAAGTGTTAACACCGCTGGCATTTGTGTGTATGCTGGTATCGGGTATTTGGCGGTTGTGGGTAATGTGATTTTTATTTCGGATTTCGGATGTTTGATTTCGAATTTAAAATTGTGATAATATAAGAATCAGAGGAATCATTTAATCAAATAAATCGGCGGTTCAGACAAATAGAGTTTAGGATTTAGAATTTAGTGTTTAGAAATTTCATCAACGGCTTTAGAACTGCATGGAAAGGTTTAACCCTTACCATCAGGCACCTTTTTGCGTCGAATCACAAGCGAAATATCACGCCGATGAGCGATGATAATTACTTTAAGAATTTAGAGGGAACAAATACCATACAATATCCTAAACAGCAATTGCCGGTGCCCGAAGTAGGCCGTTACCAACTGGAAGTGGAAATTGACGATTGCATTGTTTGTGACCTTTGTGCTAAAATTTGCCCGGTTGATTGTATCGATATAGAATCCATAAAAGCAACGGAGGCTTTCGGGCAAACATCAGACGGATCGCCTAAACGTATCTATGCTGCAAAGTTTGATATTGATATGGCGAAATGTATGTACTGTGGTTTGTGTACTATTGTATGCCCTACGGAGTGTATCATTATGACCAACCAATACGATAGAAGCGTATTTGAATTAAAAGACCTCACCTACGAATTCTCTGATATGACGCCAGAGGATGCTACTGAAAAGCGGGCATTGCTGGACAAACAAATTGCAGAACGCCAGGCAGCCAAGTTAGCCGCCATGAACAAAAAGGAGGGCGGGCAATGACAATGATAAAGGCGTTGTTCTACCTGATGGGTTTTATAACATTGGCCTCGGCGTTATTTGTGGCTGCCAGTAAAAACCTGGTGCGCAGCGTTTTTATGTTTTTTGTTACGCTTTTGTCATTGGCCGGACTATATGTACTTGCTTTAGCCGATTTCATAGCTATAACACAAGTAGTAATTTATGTGGGCGGGATTTTGGTGCTGATGCTGTTTGCCTTCATGTTGTCTGGCAGGGAAACCCTCGCAAACTTACAGCAACAGGAGAACAGGTTTATCAGTATAAACAAGCTACCTGCATTGTTACTTGCAGTGTTGTTTTTTATAGTGATGATCAATATCCTGTTTAAAACTGACGTCAATAATTTGCAGTGGGTAAATAAAGCCATATCCTACAAAATCGACATTAAACCGGATAGTCCGATGACCAGCAATATTGGTGTTAACCTGATGACTATGTATTTGCTGCCATTCGAGGCTATATCCATTTTATTAATGATGGCTTTGGTGGGTGCTGCACATTTATCACGAAGGGAGAAGAACGCATGATATCGCTATCAGATTTTCTCATCGTAAGTGCCGGGCTGTTTTGCATAGGATTGTTCATCATCCTGACAAAAAGGAATGCCATTCAAGTATTGATCGGTATTGAAATGATGCTGAACGCCGCCATTTTAAACCTGGTAGCCTTTGGCAAATATGACCGGTTGAATAATGGAGGACAGATGTTCGCCCTGTTTGCCATCGTACTGGCCGCAGCAACAACAGCCGTAGCATTGGCTATCATATTGAATGTTTATAAGAAATATAAAACGATCGATCCGAACCGAATACACGATTTAAAGGATTAAATGAGATCGGACAGAAAACATATAGTGATGGGTGTCATGCTGAGTCGCTCGAAGCATAGAGGGCAAAGGCCTCTGCGCTCATCCTTCGGGTGCCTTAGGGTGACACCCACCTTGTATGTCATTTTATTTTGTTTGTTTTTGTCGATAACTGCTAGCGCTCAGAATACTAATGCTAAAGTTGATACTACACGAAAGGCAAAGACCATTTATCAATTATATGAAGATATAAAAACCCAACCTGGCACGTCGGATCCATTGATAATGGTAGACGATTCAGCATATAATGGTGATATACACCATATTAAATCTGACGATGTCAGCAGCATTGAGGTTATTAAGGGTGGTGATGCTAAGCAGGTTTTTGGGCCAAAGGCTCAGAATGGTGCTTTCATAATAAAGACAAAATACTATGGGGATAAATCTGGTACAGTAACCGGACCAACACGTAAATTTTCAGATGGTCCTGTGTTATATGTGATGGATGGAATGCCAATACCCAAAGAACTCGTTAATAAAGATGACATATTAATTAAGGAAGTTGTAACGGGTAAAAAACTGGAAGAAATGGGATGGTATCCAAATAAAAAGCTGGATAGCGTTATCATCATAGTAACAAAGAAATCTGCTGTTATGGAATATCAGTTTAAGTTTAGCACCTTTTCAAAAAAATATAAAGATTATATGAAGAGTCATCAAAATAATGATGAGGATTTCCTATATGTGCTTGACGGTATTCCGGTGCAAGGAAAGCGAGATGATATAATCAGGGCGCTTTATAAAATTCCATCTGAAAAAATTAAAGAAGTAGGATTTAACAAAAAACAACCCACGGATGGAAGCACAACGTTGGTAATTATTAATACTAAACAATAACATTGGAAAACTTTTTACAAGCAATAGATACATTAACCATCCGATTTGCACTTACAGCAGTGTTGCTGCCATTGCTTGCTTTTGTGATAAATGTTTGTTTGCCCGGTAAAAACAACAAGGCCGCAGGCTGGATATCTACATTGGCTGTCCTCGCAAGCGCGGTGTTATCAATATTCGTATTTTCAAAGGTCTGGAACCAGCACCAGGTGCATCAGCAACAATTGTGGTTCACCATAGGCAGTACAAAAATATATGCCGGTATTTTACTAAATAATCTGTCGGTTTTAATGCTACTGCTGGTATCGCTTATTGCATTGCCGGTGCATATCTATTCCACCGCTTATATGAAAAGCGATGAGAACATTAAGCGCTATTTTGCCTATCTCAGCTTTTTCTGCTTCAGTATGCTGGCACTGGTGGTGGTAGATAATTTGGTGTTATTTTATATTTTCTGGGAACTTGTTGGCTTTTCATCATACTTGTTAATAGGCTTTTGGTATACCCGGCCAAAAGCTGTTATGGCTAATAAAAAAGCCTTTATTATGAACAGGATAGGGGATATGGGTTTACTGATAGGGATAGCCATCCTCTTTACAGTATATAAAACTTTTGACATCGACCAGCTATTCGGTGCAAAT
>DATHLW010000263.1:0-3574 GCA_035487675.1 Mucilaginibacter sp.
TGGCATCGGGTGTGGTGCCGCAAATATCTGCTATTATGGGGCCGTGCGCCGGTGGTGCGGTTTATTCGCCTGCCATTACAGACTTTATATTGATGGTAGAGCATACGTCGTACATGTTTGTTACCGGACCCAATGTAGTGAAAACGGTTACTCACGAGGTGGTTACTTCCGAAGAATTGGGCGGGGCAGATACCCATGCCACTAAGTCTGGGGTTACACACTTCGCTTGTACGAATGAGATTGATGCGATTCAGCACATTAAAAAACTGCTAAGCTATATGCCGCAGAATTGCGAGGAAAGGGCCCCGGCATTACCTTATGAAAGCAAAGATGAATTGCGCCCGGATCTGAACGACCTTATGCCAAAGAATGCCTCGCAGCCTTATGATATGAGGGATGTGATCAACCAGGTGATCGATGCAGATTCGTTTTTGGAAGTGCATAAAAATTTCGCAGAAAATATTGTTGTGGGCTTTGCACGACTTGCCGGCAGAAGCATAGGTATTGTTGCCAATCAGCCTGCATTTTTAGCGGGTGTGCTGGATATACATTCATCCACCAAAGGGGCGCGCTTTGTGCGTTTTTGCGATAGCTTTAATATTCCATTGCTTGTATTTGAAGATGTACCAGGCTTTTTGCCGGGTACCGATCAGGAATGGAACGCCATTATTACCAACGGTGCTAAATTGCTTTATGCATTTTGTGAGGCTACCGTACCGCGCATTACAGTGATCACCCGCAAGGCCTATGGGGGTGCTTATGATGTGATGAACTCCAAACACATAGGCGCTGATATGAACTTTGCATGGCCATCGGCAGAAATTGCGGTAATGGGCGCAAAAGGGGCTGCCGAAATTATTTTTAAGCGCGAAATTAACGCAGCGGAAGATAAGGATGCTAAATGGCGGGAAAAGGAACTGATGTATTCTGACATATTCGCCAACCCATATCGTGCAGCCGAACGCGGCTTTATCGACGAGGTGATTGAACCTTCTGAAACCCGTATCAAACTGATCCATGCTTTCAAAATGCTGGAGAATAAGGTGGTGAATAATCCGAGGAAAAAGCATGGGAATATCCCCCTGTAATAATATCGAATGTCGAATTTTCAATATCGAATTTTGAAGTATGGAAATTGACATCGAACAAATACGTCCTGAACTAACCTGGCGATTGCGACAGCAAGTACTATATCCGGCTCAAAAATTGTATGAGATGGAACTTGATGAAGACCAAGAAGGTATCCACTTTGGTGCCTTTACTGATAATGCATTGGTAGGTATTATTTCATTATTTGAGAAAGATAAATCCTTCCAGTTTCGCAAACTGGCTGTATTGCCGGAGTATCAGAAAATGGGTATTGGAAATGCGCTATTGAATCGGGTTGAAGAATTTGCAAAATCGGAAGGTGGCACGGTAATTTGGTGCAATGCACGGGTATCAGCAATAGGATTTTATGTGAAAACAGGTTATGCTCACACAGGTAAGTTGTTTTCAAAAAATGGATTTGACTATGAAATACTGGAAAAGGAAATAAAAAAACCAGCTTGATTTCCGAAATCAAACTGGCCCTCAGTCAACTAAACTAATCTTGAAAAAAATTTACTCCACGCAAAGTAAGAAATGATAGATGAACACAATGTTAAGGCAGTAACAATTAATGAATAATGCCGCTAAAATTTGTTAACATACATCATTATCTTAAGCTTTGCTATATTTGCGATTATCGATTAAAAACAGTCCCAAATAATCATTATGTCCAAAAAGAAAGCTGAAAAAAAACAGCATGTAGAGGTGGTAAACAAAACCTCGCTGGCTTTTTTCGAGAAATATATCAACAACCCTTCACCAACCGGATTTGAAGCGCCAGGCCAGAAATTATGGCTCGATTACATTAAACCTTATATCGACGAACATTACGTAGATAACTACGGTACAGCGGTCGGTATTATCAACCCAAAAGCCAAGTATAAGGTAGTGATCGAGGCACATGCCGATGAAATATCATGGTTTGTAAATTATATTACCAGCGATGGATTGATCTATGTTATTCGTAACGGTGGATCAGACCACCAAATAGCCCCGTCAAAACGGGTAAATATTCATACGGATAATGGAGTGGTTAAAGCAGTATTCGGATGGCCTGCTATCCACACCCGTTCAGGTGAAAAAGAAGAAGCGCCTACGCTGAAAAACATTTTCCTGGATTGCGGCTGCACTACTAAAGAAGAGGTTGAAAAACTGGGTATCCATGTAGGTTGCGTGATCACATACGAGGATGAGTTTATGGTATTGAACGACCGTTATTATGTTGGCCGCGCATTGGATAACCGTGCAGGTGGCTTTATGATTGCTGAAGTTGCACGTTTACTGAAAGAAAACAAGAAGAAGTTGCCGTTTGGATTATATATCGTAAATGCCGTTCAGGAAGAAATTGGTTTACGTGGCGCTGAAATGATTGCCCACCATATTAAACCGAATCTGGCTATCGTAACTGATGTTACCCATGATACTCAAACCCCGATGATCAGCAAGATCACACAAGGCGATCTGGCTTGCGGTAAGGGCCCGGTAGTATCTTACGCCCCAGCTGTTCAAAACAACGTAAACCAGCTATTGATCGAATCAGCACAAAAGGCTGATATTCCTTTCCAGCGCCAGGCTTCATCGCGCTCAACAGGTACTGATACCGATGCTTTTGCATACTCAAATGACGGCGTGCCATCAGCATTGATCTCGCTGCCATTGCGTTACATGCATACTACGGTTGAGATGATCCATAAAGAAGATGTGGACAATGTGATACGCCTGATATACGAGGTACTATTGAATGTAAAGGACGGGCAGGATTTTAGGTATATTAAATAAATGGCAAAATAATTGTTGTTTTGACATTTAAAATTTACCTTTGAAAAGTAAACTTTGCCAAAACAATTTGAGTATAAATGCCCTTTGAGATATAATTAAACAAAAAGCACTCAAAACAGTACCTAATAAACAAATATGAAACCCACTCTACTGATACTGGCCGCAGGTATGGCCAGCCGCTATGGAAGCATGAAGCAGGTTGATGGCTTCGGTCCGAATGGTGAAACAATTATCGATTACTCTATCTACGATGCCATCAATGCCGGCTTTGGCAAGATCAGCTTCATTATCCGTGAAGAGTTTGCCGATACTTTTAAGGCGATCTTCGAGCCAAAACTAAAGGGCCGCGTTGAAACCGATTATGTTTTCCAAAGCTATGACCTGAAACCTTTTGGTATTGATAAAACCATTGAAAGGGCAAAGCCATGGGGTACACAGCATGCAGTGCTTGCGGCCCGTAACCAGGTTCACGAGCCTTTTTGTGTGATCAATGCGGATGACTATTATGGCCGCGATGCCTTTGAAAAGATGGCTAAGTTTTTAACTACGGAAGTAGCGGACGATAAATATGCTATAATTGGCTACCAGGTTGATAGAACATTATCCGATTATGGTACTGTTTCGCGCGGGGTATGTAAAGTGGACGATAGAGGTAATATGGTAGAGATCAACGAGCGTACAGAAGTATATTTTAAAGAAGACGGAA
>DATHLW010000264.1:0-2619 GCA_035487675.1 Mucilaginibacter sp.
CTTTATCTGAGATAATTTTTCAGGGCCTGTAAATGGCAGGCGTACCTCAAAATTGGCTACAGCTATCCGGTCGCCAGAAAGCTGATCGGGCCCAAAGCCATTTGTTGGTTTTTTGTTGTTACTTGTATAAAAAGTTTGCGCCTCATAACCCCTTATATAAAAAGGATAGCCCAAATATAGCGGGTAAAGCCCGTCAACTCCGCCAAAACGCCCGTATCCATACAGCCTTGCCGCAAATGTAACCGGTGCAGCACGCACATATTCGCGAAGATCAATAGTTGGTGCAAAGAAATGATAGGTGCCAAAATCATACTCTGCTTCCAAACGATAACGGAAACCGGTTAGTGGCGACGCAACGCCGAAGAATGAATTATCACCCACTAAAGCTGTATTGACCTGGTATAGTGTAAATGGATTTAGGTGGGCGCCATTACTTGGATCATTGTTATAATCCGAATTTGAAATATGCTGATGCTGATAATAACTTACAACATTCCCTAAACTATCGTAATATGTACTATACCGGTCTACACGATATCCGTAATGTGCTATTCCCGCACCAAATTCTACACGTGTGATTTTTGATATCGGGTAGGAGGTAAATAGATTGACCTGGTCTTCAAAAATACGAATGATATCATATCTTTCCTGGAAGCCAGAAGGTATTGTAGTAGTATTGTTAAGCTGATAATTTTTAAATGGGACTATACTGTAATTGGCAAATTGATAAGGAATATGCGATACGCCAACACCAAAATTCCATCGCCCCTGTTGGTTGATGTAAATAAACTGTCCGCCAAAATCATATACCTGCCCGTTTATATCGGCTCCGGCATAGATCAAATTGTGCCCAAGAATATCACTGAACACTCCTTGTACGCCACTCGAGAAACCAGCGCCAAACTGGCTTACCGATGCGCCCACACCGCTGCTTGCCAGGTAATCAAGCTTGAACATCGGCTTGTACGGGATCGATTTGATAGAATCAGTAGGTATCTTCTTATAAGCCAGGTAATTGTTCAGGTTGGAGTTGATCAGATCCACACCTACCGCACGGAACGGCGGAAGCATCGCCGCGTCAAAATTTAACTCCTTGCTGTCAACTGATTTAGGTGTAAAATCCGATGCCTTAGCATTATACAAAAAGTATTTCTGGGCGAAATAGTATGAATAAACAATATCGTCATTATTTGATATACTTATTGCCGGGGAATATTCAGTAATACCGCAAATACCTGTGAACAGATCGGTCATTTGTTCAACCTCGCCTGTCGCTAAAGTATAACGGTACATATTTCGAAAACCATCACGGTTTGACAGAAAATAAATCTTTTTCCCATCAGCTGAATATTGGGGATCTAAGTTATTCGCTCCGTTAAATATGTTGATATTGGCGATTTTACCCGTCGCCAGGTCTAACTCGGCCAGGTTAAAAGTAATGTCTTGTGATAAAGACTGGTCATAGGTTGTACGGTCGCTTGTGAAAATGATCTTATGTCCATCCCTTGAAAAAGACGGCTGATAATCCGAATATTTATCGTTGGTAAGTTGGGTAACCCTTTTTGTATCGAAATTGTACATGTAAAGGTCACTCTGTCCATCAGACATACCCTGGCATACTATATTCTTTCCGTCCGGCGACCAGCTCAGGTTACTAAACTGCTCTGCTTTTTCCATTGAGATATTATCTGAAACGCTTCCGCTTGGAATGTCAACGATCAGCATTCGGTTTCGGCCATGACTGAACACACTAAATGCAAACTTCTTGCTATCCGGCGACCAGGCCCCGGCGGATTCTATAAAATTAAATTCATCTATGTGTGTATTCGATATCTTACTTGTCAGTTTTCGTATCACCTTGCCTGTATGGGCATCTGCGAGGTATAAATCAACTGTAAATAAGCCTTTTTCAGATAGAAACGCTAAATAGTTGCCGTCAGGGCTAATAGCGGGAGCCACATTTAACTCACCCGAATTTTTGTTGTCTATGATCCTTTTGCCAACCGGTTTTTGTATGGTGTCTTTTAAAAGAGGTTTGTAGGCTGCTTCAATAGAGTTTTTCCAAAGGTTGGATAAAGTTTTATCATCATAGCCGAAAGTTCTTCGAATACCGTACTCCAATCCAAAGCGGGCGGTGTTTTTAAAGAATGGTACAATGATCGTATCACCATAAGTAGACCCAATAAATGACCAAAATGCCTCACCATAACGATACGGGAAATATTTATTTGTTTCTGTCAGATCGCGTATGGTCGGGATATTTTTATTGAGATAGGCATCCCTTATCCACATGGCAGTATAGGCGTCCTTTTTACCTATGGAGAGATACTCAGCCATGCCTTCTATCATCCACAAGGGCAGGTTGTTAATATTCTCATACATCGCCGAATCACGACTTAATAGGGCATGGTACTGGAATGCGTGAACTAATTCGTGACCTATAACGTGCCGGGTGGTTTGATTGGTCTCCATCATCGGCATTACCACGCGGTTCTTCAACCCTTCTGTAACACCGCCTGTACCTACGCCTATTTCGCCATCAATAGCTGTAGTTTGCTGAAAGTCCGGGTGATCAGCATAAAGTATTATTGGATTTGCTTTTCTGAACGTGTCCCTGAA
>DATHLW010000265.1:0-3888 GCA_035487675.1 Mucilaginibacter sp.
TTTACTATTTTGATATCTTTTTTCGCTTTGTCGCCATTGATCATTCTCATCACATACCAGCCAAAAAGCCCGGTGAATAATAATAATGCAAGCGTTGCAGCGATGTTCAAGTGTTTAATTTTGAAGTAGTATAACCTTCTTTGATAATTCTTTTTAAAGGCTGCATCATATTTACGGCGTTTATCCGGATCGCTTAGCGTTTGATAGGCTTCTGTGATTTCCCGGAGATGATCTTCGAGAAAATAATCGTGCTCCTGTTCACCCGGCTGAAGTTTCCGGGCTAATTTTTGATAGGCAGCATTTAGCTCACCGGTTGTGCAGTCCCGGTCAGTTCCAAGGATATAGTACAGATCCTTCATTATTAATCAAATACCGATAATGATGTTTTGATTAATTTTTGAAATTATAGTTTAATCTGAGTGAATAAATACTTCAACAAAAAAGGCCTTCGTTTGAAGACCTTTTATGAATGACTTGAATATTCCATTTATGCTAACGCATACATTTCTTCGCGTTGTTTTTGAACCGCGTCGCTGTCAATGTATTCATCGTAGCTCATCAATTTATCAATAAGGCCGCCCGGTGTAAGCTCTATAATACGGTTGGCAACGGTTGAAGTAAGTTCATGATCTCGCGATGTAAACAGTATCGTTCCTCTAAAATCCTTCATGCCATTGTTTAATGCAGTGATCGATTCCAAATCAAGGTGATTGGTTGGTTCATCAAACATCAACAGGTTGGCCGATTGCAACATCATGCGGCTGAACATACAACGCATCTTTTCGCCACCGGATAATACATTGCTTTTCTTTAATACCTCTTCGCCAGAGAAAAGCATTCTGCCCAGGAAACCACGTATAAACTGGTCATCCTTCTCGCCGGGTGAATATTCGCGCAGCCAGTCGATCAGGTTGTCATCTTTGCCTTTGAAATATTCAGAGTTATCAATTGGAATGTCAGCAGCATTGATAGTCACGCCCCATTTAAATTCGCCTTTATAATCTTTATCGCGGCCGGTTAAAATATTATAAAATGCAGTGGTAGCCAAACTGTTTTGAGATAGTATGGCAATCTTATCGCCCTTATTTACTGCCAGGCGGATATTATCAAATAACACTTCCCCATTTAATGATTTGCTCAGGTTTTCAATTTGCAGTATCTGGTCACCTGCCTCGCGGCCCTGGTTATTAAATATGATGCCCGGATATTTACGATTTGATGGCTGAATCTCATCAAGGTTGATCTTATCCAGGGCTTTTTTACGGCTGGTTGCCTGTTTTGATTTAGATGCATTAGCACTAAACCTTCGGATAAACTCCTGCAGTTCCTTTACCCGGTCCTCAGCCTTTTTGTTCTGGTCAGCACGCTGTTTTAAAGCCAATTGGCTCGACTCGTACCAGAAAGTGTAATTACCTGTATAAATGGTCATCTTGGCAAAGTCAATATCAACCACATGGGTACAAACCGTATCCAGGAAGTGCCTGTCGTGAGATACCACCAATACTATGGCTTCATATCCGGCCAAAAAGTCTTCCAACCAGCTTACGGTATGTATGTCCAAATCATTAGTAGGCTCATCCAATAATAAGATATCAGGTTTGCCAAAAAGTGCCTGGGCCAATAGTACACGTACTTTTTGAGTATTGTCAAGATCCTTTACCAGGCTATAATGAAATTCTTCTTTAATACCCAGGTTACTCAGCAGGGTTGCCGCATTACTCTCGGCATTCCATCCATCCATTTCGGCAAATTGGTTCTCCAGTTCTCCGGCGCGTTCACCATCAGCATCGCTAAAGTCTTCTTTAAGGTAGATCGCATCTTTCTCCTTCATTACAGCGTACATCTCTTTATGCCCCATCATTACAGTTTCTATAACTGTAAATTCATCAAACGCATAATGGTTTTGGCTCAATACGGCCATGCGCTCACCGGGAGTAAAACTCACCGAACCACTTGTAGGATCAATCTCACCTGAAAGTATCTTCAGGAATGTAGATTTTCCGGCGCCATTGGCACCGATAATGCCATAGCAATTACCCTGGGTGAACTTTAAATTTACTTCTTCAAAAAGTGTGCGCTTGCCGTAGCGTAAAGAAAGATTGGAAACCGTTATCATACTGCCCTCTAATTTGGCGCAAAAGTACGCTTTTGGGAGCGATTTTCATTATAGTCAGCAACTTATATTGTTAAAGATTTGTAGAAATATGCGAACCAAAGTGGGCATTAACAATAGAAATCTACAAATGTTGATCTTTTATAATTGATAAAGAAAGGATGTTACGTTACGATTAATGGTCTTTGCTTTATATTTATCACAATCAAGTCCCCTGATTATGACCATTTTAGTTGTAGCATTATTTGCCATCAACGTAATAGTTGTTGTACGGCATTTAAGGCTGAAAAGAAATTATTGATAACCCGATTAAATGAACACCTCGGTTAACCTTTGTGTTTCGTGGTCCGCTAATTTCTGCAGTGGACCGCTTGCCAGCATTTTCATCATCATATTCAGATCAGCTGCAATTGTAAATACAACTTCTGTATGAGTTCCGGCATCAGCAAGCAGCCATTTTAATTCAAGATCAAAAGGAGGTTTTTCAAAAGGAATGATCTTTATTTCTGCATTTTCGATCCTGCTATCAATTTTAAGCGTCAGCTTGGCCATATTCTGAATATTAAAGCGGGCTTCATCGGTAGTCGACACCCAATCCAGAATATTATCAGGCATTAATTGCTGATGGTTATTCATATCAGCCAGGAATTGATAGACCTCGTTTACAGGCTTATTAATATTAGCCTTACTTTCGAAAATAGTCATGCAGTTGAGTTGATTAGGTTGATTAAGTGAGTGGTTGATTAAGTTGTCAAATAAGATGTGAAATAACTCAATCAACCTATTTTAACTCAATCAACTATTAAATAAAATTCTATTGCCCCCAGGTTGAGGGAGAAACGCGCCATTTTCTTAACACTTCAGACTCATCTGCAGAAATATAATTGTTTTCTTCTGCATATTTTAGTAAGGCGCTATAGTTGGAGAGTGTAAAGAATTTACATTTTGCTTGTTTAAAGTTTTCGGTAGCCTCGTCAAACCCATAACTGAATATAGCGGCTAAACCTGCCACTTCTAAACCGGCATTTCTTAGAGCTTCAACAGCCTGCAGACTGCTTTTTCCGGTAGAGATCAGGTCTTCGATTACTACAACCCGTTGACCCGGAATAACTTCTCCCTCGATCATGCTTCCTGTTCCATGGTCCTTGGGTTTTGATCGCACATAAATAAAGGGTAGCCCCAACTCCTGGGCCACCAATGCTCCTTGTGGAATACCGGCGGTGGCTACACCTGCGATGCAGCCAGAGGCTCCAAATTCTTCCTGTATGATCGTTGATAGTTTTTGTCTGATATAGGTACGTATAGTAGGGTGTGATAGTGTAACACGGTTATCGCAATAAATAGGTGATTTCCAGCCGGACGCCCACGTAAATGGATTATCAGGTTGTAATTTAATTGCTTTAATTTGTAGCAGGAACTCCGCTACTTGTTGTTCTATCTCACTTTTATTAAACATGGCGCAAAAGTACAGAATTTATATCAACGAAAAAGTTATATTAATCACGCACTCCGTTCCCAAAAATGTGGAAAGGTATCAAAAAATTGATGCTCAAACTTTTGACCTGAAAACATTTTACAACGAATATAACGGACAGCCCGGCCCTAAATTCTTCTTCCTGCTTTGCAGCGACACCAACGAGTATTTGAAAAAGGTGATGAGAAGCATCACACTAATAGATGCAGCAGGAGGGGTAGTGATCAATTCGAAAGGTGAGTATCTGTTTATTTTCAGAAATGGCAAATGGGACCTGCCAAAGGGAAAGCTGGAGAAAGGT
>DATHLW010000266.1:0-4999 GCA_035487675.1 Mucilaginibacter sp.
GCTCTATTTTGGACGGCCAGAGAAAGTAGAATTGTTGGTACTGGTTGATCGCCGCTACTCGCGTCATCTGCCGGTGGCAGCAGATTATGTGGGCATCGAAGTGGATTCTATCGCATCGCAAAGAGTAGTAGTTAGCTGGAAGGAAACAGATGGCGAAGATAAAGTTGTTCTGTTATCAGAAGCAAAATAGTGATAATGTCGAATTTCGAATGTCCAATTTCGAATTTCGAAAAAGTATAAATAAAAATTAAATCCGAAATTGAAATTTCGAAATCCGAAATAAAAATGGGACTTAGCACAAGGCACTTATTAGGCATAAAAGATTTAAACCGTGCAGACATAGAACTGATATTTGAAACAGCGGATGGCTTTAAATCTGTTTTGAACCGCCCGATCAAAAAAGTTCCGTCTCTGCGTGATGTGACCATAGCCAATATATTCTTTGAAAACTCTACCCGTACCCGCTTATCTTTCGAACTGGCTGAGAAAAGGTTATCTGCCGATGTGGTGAACTTTGCGGCTTCATCCTCATCAGTAAGCAAGGGCGAAACATTGATAGATACAGTAAACAATATCCTTGCGATGAAGGTGGACATGGTGGTAATGCGTCACCCCTATGCCGGTGCAGGAATATTCTTATCAAAACATGTTAAAGCACAAATAGTAAATGCTGGCGATGGCGCTCATGAACACCCAACCCAGGCTTTACTGGATGCCTTTTCTATACGTGAAAGATATGGAAATGTAGAGGGCAAAAAAGTAGCTATTGTAGGCGACATCCTTCACTCCCGCGTAGCGCTTTCCAATATCCTGTGTCTAAAGCAATTAGGCGCCGAAGTAATGGTTTGCGGACCAACTACCCTGATCCCTAAATATATTGGAGCACTCGGGGTAAAAGTTGAACATGACCTGCTGAAAGCCTTAAACTGGTGCGATGTAGCTAATATGTTGCGCATCCAATTGGAACGTCAGGACATTAAATACTTCCCCTCCCTGCGTGAATACAGCATGCTTTATGGCTTAAATAAGCAGATACTGGATTCGTTAGATAAAGAGATCACCATTATGCACCCCGGCCCTATAAATCGCGGGGTAGAAATCACCAGCGATGTGGCTGACAGTAAACAGTCCATCATTCTTGACCAGGTAGAGAATGGCGTGGCAATACGTATGGCAGTGTTATATTTGCTTGCCGGACAAACACAATAAATCTAATACTATGGGTTGGGAACTTTTAAAGATGTATTTAGCAAAAAAGTTGCAATGGCTTCCTATACCAATTTTAATTTTTTTATCTCTTTATTACCTGGTTAAAGACAAATCCTACTTACAAATTTATGCCATTTTTTGGGCTATTGATCTAATCGCAGGCTTTTTTCCGTTTGCTAAGCGGCAACTGTACCTATCTGATCTGCAACAAAAAGGGCTTACGGAAAAAGACATTAACAATGCCGCTTTCTTAGATCGATGGAAAGAAAATAGGGAGAGGGGGCTGCTCAAGTATTGTATAATCGATGGTGGACTTATCCTGGGCGCTATATTATCAATTTTTATCGGTCTTACAGGAATGATCTTTTTAGCCAACAAAAATGATCACATATTTTCCGACCCGAGTGAAATGTTGAGTTATATAGGTTATTGCTATTTAGCAGGCGCGACCTTAGGTATAATCATAAATAGGTATTTCTGGTATATTAATCAGAAAAAGTTTACCATATTGATCGATCAGCAAGATTAATCGATACTTCTTTGCGTTATCTTACCAGAGACTTTTATGAAAGGAAAATTCATATCATTTATCTTGTTTTCGCTATCAATATTAACATCACAGCCTTCATCCGCCCAAAGCTTGCAACAACGCAAAAACGATTCGGTATTTACTTTGGTTTATAAGTATTTTAATGAGCGGCAAGCTGAACCTATCTATGACCTGGCCGGTGAGCTGTTCAAAAAACAATTAAGTCCCGAAACATTCAAACATATCGCCGATCAGCAGCTTTTCCCACTTGGGCCGATCAGGAAATCCTCATTGATCAGCTTTCAGAATAACAAATTGAGTACCTATAAATTGGAGTTTGATTCTGGCACGTTGCAGTTATTAATGACCTTGGATAAGGAAGACAAACTGGAGCTTTTCCTGTTTAAACCCTACAAGGAAGAGGCCCCTGATAAGTTAAAACCGGTACACACATCCAACCTGATGCGGACACTGACTGATAAAAAGGTGGATTCGGTAGCGAGAAACTATATCCAAAAAGCGAATACAGTTGGATTAAGCATTGGGATCATAAAGAACAAAGTAATTCACACCTATAACTACGGGGAAACCACTGAAGGCAATGGGCAAATGCCCGATGCCAATTCAATTTATGAGATCGGTTCAATCACTAAAACTTTTACTGCTACTTTGCTGGCTTATTATGCTGATGAAGGCAAAGTAAAATTAAACGATCCTATTACCAAATATCTGCCCGATTCGGTTGCATCCAATAAAGAATTACAAGGCATCACACTTGAAATGCTGAGCAACCACACTTCAGGTCTGCCCCGACTGCCTGATAATTTCCAATTTCACTCCAGCGATCCCTATGATCCTTATAAAGATTATAACAAGCAGCATCTTTTCGAATATCTGAAAACCTGTAAACTGAATAGCAAACCCGGCGAGGTGTATGCTTATTCAAACCTTGCCGTTGGTTTACTGGGTACCATTTTAGAACAGGTAAGCAAAAAGCCATTTGAACAAATGGTTGAGGAGACCATTTGCACTCCTTTAGGCATGCAAAGCACGGCTCAACATCTCAGTCCAGTCCTGAAACAACGGTTTGTTACCGTTTATAACGAGGAAGGCAAAGTAACATCACCCTGGAGTTTTAATACCCTTGCACCCTGCGGCGCACTAAGGTCGACAGTTAATGATTTATTGTTGTATGTAAAGGCCAATATCGTTAAGAACAATACAAAACTCTCAAAAGCCTTTGAGCTGACTCACCAGATAACCTTTAACAAGGATGCAAAACTTGGTCTCGGATGGCATACCATCGTAGTAGGCGGCGTTGAATATTACTTCCACGATGGCGGTACCTACGGCAGCAGCAGCTTCCTGGCGTTCAATATAGAAAAAGATATGCGGTAGTTGTCCTGTCCAACTCTGCCGTAAATACAGCCGAGTTAGGCACTAATCTGATCAGAAAGCTCCAATAAAAAAAGCCGTTATAAAAATATAACGGCTTTCCCTAATCACCGATCACAAATCACTATTTTTTTGAGTCTGTTAATTCAGAAGTTTTATTTCCTGCACTCTTTTTTACAGGTGAACCGTTCCTGATCTCTTCAGATGCGGCCTTTACGAGCTCGTCGCCCGGTTTGATATCACCGTGTATCTCCATACTATCACTTGTTTCAAGCCCCTTTTGTACATTCACCCATTCAGCATGGTTGTTAACTACCCTTATTACGAACACCTTTTCTGTTGAAGTTACTACTGCTGTTTTAGGTACGATAAATGCGCTGTCTCTGGAAGGCAGCGGTACATTAACATCTGCATACATATTCGGTAACAGCCTGTTATCCTTGTTCAAAACGTCAACTTCTAATCGTTCAGATCTTAATTTTTGATCCAATGCACCAGCCAAACGCTTTACTTGCGCAGTAAATTTCTCTCCTTGTAACGCTTTTACAGTAAAGGTTACCTCACTATTATTATTTAACCCTCCTGTAAAGTTTTCAGGAACAGATATTACTAAACGTAAGCGTTTATGATCCTCAATAATAAATAAAGGCTGATTTGTCCCCCCGCCCGAAGGCCCTACATAAGTCCCCAGGTTAATGTTACGAACAGTTACCACCCCGTCAAATGGTGCACGTACCTGTAAATACTCCAGGTTTGCAGCTACTACTTTATAAGCAGATTTTGCAGCTTCCACATTAGCCGAATCAGACCTCATTTTGGCTATGGCCTGTTCAAGATCATTTAATGATACTGTACCAGGTGTTTTGCTGGTGTTGTATAACCTGTCATAAGTTGCTTTGCTGGCATAAAATACAGCTTTATTTTGCTGTATTACCGACTTGGCCTGTTCTAACTGCGAATTGATCTCAGGAGCTTCTAATGTAGCCAGCAATTGTCCTTTATGTGCCTGTGAGCCTATATCAACCAAAAGTGTTTTAACATAGCTGTTTATTTTGGCGTAAAGATCAACTTGCAAAAAAGGCTGCAGTTCACCCGGAACAGTGATGCTTGAACTTAGTTTGCCCTTCGCAACCGGGATCAACGCCACAGTTGGCGTATCAAGGGTATTTTCCTGCGCAACAGTTTGCGCCTGCTCTTCTTTCTCTTTTTGGTTCGGGCCGCAAGAGCTTAAAAGGCCCATTCCTGCAACTAAACAGGCAAAGGCAATGAATAATTTATTTTTTTGGTTCTTCATGATGATGCAAAGGGACATAGAATTTACTTTCTTTATCTTCAGGGTCTAATGAAACAGATTCGGTACTGGTGTTGCCTTGTACCCAGGCAAAAACTAGTGGTAATACGATCAGGGCAGCAAAAGTAGATGCCAACAGGCCTCCGATAACCGCACGGCCTAAGGGTGAAGTCTGGTCACCACCCTCACCTAAGCCTGATGCCATAGGCAGCATACCTACCACCATCGCCAAACTGGTCATTAAGATTGGTCTTATACGCAAAGCTACGGCTTCTCTTGCTGATTTAAGCGCATCGCCGTTATGCTTACGCAATTCTTCAGCATTCGTTACTAATAATACGGCGTTGGATATAGACACACCTACCGACATGATCATACCCATATAGGATTGCAGGTTAAGCGTTGCCCCGGTAATTTTCACCAGGAATAATGCTCCACCCAATACCGCCGGTACCGTACACAATACCACCAGCGATACCTTGAACGACTGGAAATTGGCTGCCAGCATCAGGAATATTACCAATATAGCAACAAGTAAACCTGACTGCAGGCTATCTAATGTCTCGGTTAGGGTT
>DATHLW010000267.1:0-4028 GCA_035487675.1 Mucilaginibacter sp.
TACGAGGATGGCATTTATGTAGGCTACCGTTATTACAGCACTTTTAAGGTTGATCCGGCTTACGAGTTTGGCTATGGCTTATCCTACACCACATTTAAATACTCCGGCTTTAAAATAAGCGCACCTGTTTTTAATGGGAAACTGACTGTATCTGTTACCATTACTAATACCGGGAAGGTAGCCGGCAAAGAAGTGGCCCAATTGTATTTAAGCGCCCCCGCCGCAAAAATGGATAAGCCCATAATAGAACTGAAAGGCTTTGCCAAAACCCGTTTACTAAAACCGGGCGAATCGCAAACGTTAACCTTTGCTATTAACGCAAAGGCCCTTGCCTCCTACGATACCAAACGCGAAGCCTGGATAGCCGAAGGCGGCAATTACACCCTCAGCATCGGCGCATCAAGCAAAGCCATAAAAGGGACGTCCAAGTTTAAACTGGCTAAAGAACAGGTAGTTGAAAAAGATGAACAGGCACTTGCTCCCCAGATCGAGATCAGTGAGTTGAAAAGTAAGTAGTATAAAATGATTTGATAGGTGAAAGGCCATGCAGGTGAAGCTGTATGGCCCTTTTTGTGATTATAGCTGGTTGGGGTTAGAAATATGGGGATAAAAACTCATTAATCATTGATTTTTAGCTATAAATGCAACCCCACTTAATGCAATAACGTAATAAGTAGTTAACCTTTAACAATTTATTTTTTATATGAGACGACCCTTTCTCATCCTTTGTTTTGTAATAACATCATTTTATTCATTTGGCCAGTCGGTTAGGTTTGGTATAAAAGCCGGATTGAATCTTTCAGATCAAACGATCAACAGTTTAGGCATGCCTGTTAAAAGCAGCAACATTTCAGGTTTCCATGCCGGTGCAATATTTGACTTCGAGATCGCGAATATTTCCATCCAGCCGGGTGTGTTTTACAGCCAAAAAGGCTATCAATACAACCAGGCCCTGTCTGACGGTAGTCAGACAGTACAGAAACCAATCGTAGGCAAAATACAGCTGAATTATCTTGAGGTGCCGCTCAACCTGGTGTACAAGATCAAGATCATCCCCGACCTAAGATTTTATTTGGGTGGAGGTGGCTATGCTGGCTATGGCCTTTCGGGTAGCTATATTCTGAGCGGACAAAGGACCGATGTGTACTTTACCAAGTCCATCCAGGGATATCAATATAAAAACCCTGATTACGGCGTTAATTTTATTGCCGGTGTCGAGATATTAAAGAAAATTGTGGTAGATGCCAATTACAGTCTGGGGCTGAATGATCTGTCGTATTACCCGGCTTCAACTATCAAAAACAAATCGATTGGTGTCTCGGTAGGGTATTTGTTTTAAGGGATTGTGCTGCATGTGTACCCACTCTGTCGACGCTGCGCTGGACATCTCTCCCTAAGTGTAGGGAGAGAATTGGTTATTATAATTAACTCATCCCCTGGAACAGGGGAGGCCGGTCCGAAGGACTCCCTTGGAGAAGGCGTAAAACGACATGCTAATCTTATTTATTTTGTATACGGAGACTCTTCTACCCCCTCCACCTCTGCCAATGAGCTGCCCCAAAGCAGTTTCAGGATAAAAACCACTAACCAAACCATGCGGACGGCTATTAGCAAATGCTCAAATATCCCGGCAATCGGGCTGTCGACGTGATGGGCATACCAGTACAGCACACTTAGCATGATCATGCTAAATGCACATAGGTTGGTAGAAACAACCCAGCGTTTCCATTGAGGGTTGCCTGCAAAACGGCGGGCAAATAGCCAAAATCCGGCAACGAGGCTAACTGTTAAGAAAATGCTGACATAAGTGTGCACCGGCTCATGAATAAATATCCCCAGCATGATCATGCCGCTCGCGGCGAACACCTGTAATAACGGAAGCAGGATAACGCCGGGCCCGCTTTGCAGCTCGTTGCGCAGGCCTACAGCAAAGGCACAGGTAAACAGGCCGTATACTATAAAATTTGCAGATTGTATCCACCCGTAGTCCATCAGTTCGAGGCGGCCTATGGGTTGGCGCATCATATCAAAATCGGGCGAAACAGAGCCGAAAGTGAAATAAACGATCAGGAAAATTAAAGGCCCAAGTATGCCGCAGGATAATAATGCAGTTTGTCCAACAGGCCGGAGTACTTCCTGGTTGATTATTTTATCCGGCTGGGTCATCGTATTAAATAATGAGGTTAACTTTAGGTTAATTTACTATTTATTAATAGTAAACGTAGAGATTTTTAGGCTGTAATCCTAATTTGTGTAGAGGACAATTATTATTGACCCGGCCTAACGGGATATGCCCCGAATTTAAACGAGGCCGGGAGGAATAAAGTTTTAAACCTCTGTTACAACCGAACTTAGCTCCTTATCAACAACCGGCGCCAGGCTGCGGCCGCCAAGTAAACGGGCTGTGAAAAAGAATAGCCACATCAACCTTGTGATTACTATCAAGCGTTCAAATACCCCGCTAAAGCGGCCTGTATGCATTAATGAATAGTCAAAAAACACGCATAGCACGATCATCAGCACCGCGGTTAAAAGGGTATAAGTTACCCAGCCGCGCCATTGCGGATCGGATGCAAAACGGCGTGCCATTAAAAAGAAGCTCGTCACCAACGAAATGAAAGTAACGCCGCCAATATACGTTTGTACTTGCTGGCTGGTAATTAGGCCCAATAATATGGAGCCCAGGCCTGTAATCGCATGAAAAAGTGGTATCAGCGTTATGCCGAAGCCACTCACCATCTCTTTCCGCAGCCCTGCAGCAAAAGTGCATATCAGCACACCCGCTACGATGTAATTGAGCGACTGTATCCATCCGTAGGGTTGCAGCTGCAGCCTGCTTATGGACTCGTGCATCATAAAATAGTTGGGCGAGATGACGCTGAAACAGAAATAAACGGTAGTAAATAATACAGCGCCTATTACGCCCGAACATAATAAGGCTGAGTGCCAATTAGTTCGCGGCATAAGTGAATTGCTGCTTAGGTCTGTTTCACTCATGATAAAAGCTTATTTCACGTAGAGCCTTGCATTATATAATATGCTTAGCGGGGCTAAAATAAGCATTTTAACCTAAAGGCAAAGGTATGGCTATGCAACAATGATTTGACAGTGTTAAATGGCTGGCGTTTAGCGCAACTAAATTACAAAATATTAGGGGGATTATTACCCGATCGGCCGCCTTGGCGTCCGTTTTGTTGAATGGTCAGGGTTATTAAGCTACCTGGCGGCCCTGGTTTGCCAGGTCCTGTTCCCATGCATCAATGATGCTGTTCATCATGTTTTTGCCCTGTAGTTTCTGATCCAGCTCGTCCATGCATTTGCGGGTAAAATAGTCGCAGCAGCAGCGAAGCATGATCTTTCCGTTTTCGAACCTAACCAGCGGCCTGATGTTGTGTAATGGACACGTCCTGATCTCCAGGTCTTGTTTTATGGTGATGTAGTTCATAGTATAATTCATGGCGGTTGATGTTGTTATAAAAATACGCTCAATTATTGTTCCGGGTCGTGCTTAATTGTCAACATCTTGTTGATAGCTTTGCCCATATTGCCTATTTTTTTTGTTTGTAACTCATTTATTAACAGGTCGTTTTCCCATCCGTTCAATATCGTTTCAAAAGCTATTCCCTTTAGCTTGCTTTCTAATACGGAAATATATTTTTGTGTTAAGAAATTACAGCAGCATCGTATAGTAAAGAGGTCATTTCTAAAAACCAGCACCGGATGGGTCTGGTGTATCGGACAAACCTGGCTTTTTAATACTACTTCCTTTTGTTTACTTTTCATGCTTTCTGTCGACGTTCTGTTAACCTGCGATGCAGTAAAATTAGGCACAAAAAAGCGCACAAATACTGGTGAAAACACGGTATTTGATTGCGGTTTTTACGTAAAATTGTGAGGGGATGGCGCGGAGTTGACTCAACCGGTCTTTGCTTCGCTCGACCGTCTTCTCTGCCATAGGCGGAAAGAGGGGAAGAAAGATGAAAAAATATTTTCTTTCACTCTCTTTGCGAAGCAGAGATGGTCGACAA
>DATHLW010000268.1:0-7340 GCA_035487675.1 Mucilaginibacter sp.
CAGAAAATGTCAAAACCTTTGTCGATTCGCCTGCGGCAGATATTTTAACCGCGATCATCCCCGGCGACATTGATGACGAAGTAAAAAACTGGCTGCGTGCCAAATTACCAGCTATCCTAACCGAGTTAAAATTAGCCGATAGCTGCGGCAGCTTAACCGATCCGACGGAAATTACCGCATGCGCGGTCAAAGTTTTGCAGGGACTTGATGGTGATGTAAAGAGCGCGTTCCTTCATAATCTATCCATACTCGTTTCTCAAGTTGCTGCAGATGGAAAATTATCGTGGGGAGACGGAGTATATCTGCTTGAATGGTATTATCAGCACGAGTTTAAATCGTAAAGCAGATGTGAGATATGAGAAAATAAGCATGCCGCAGAACTAGAATTAACGCGCCAACAATCAGACCGGTTTAAGATATAAGCAAGTCAAAGTCTCAAATTTTATATCTAATATCTCACATCTAAAAAATGAAGTGCCCGGGAGCAGATTCGAACTGCCACATCCTTACGAATGCCACCCCCTCAAAGTGGTGCGTCTACCAATTTCGCCACCCGGGCTTTTAAAAGAGATTTGAGATATGAGACAACTTTTATTTTCTCACATCTCAATTCTCATATCTAACATCTAAAAGGGATGTGCCCGAAGAGAGACTCGAACTCTCAAGAGACAATTCTCAACGGCTTCTGAGACCGCAACGTTTACCAATTTCGCCATCCGGGCATTTCTTGAAGTCGGAAGTCGAAAGTTCGAAGTCGGAAGTTTAAATCACGACTAATCACCCGTCCGCTGACAACAAGGCTGCAAATATAATTCTTTAAGCCGTATCGCTCAAAATAATTATTAAAATCCATCTCCTTTGCAAAAATGGCTATAAAGGCTAACTTAGAGCAACCAATTTAACCGACTTATGAGAAAAAAAAGAGGAGCTCTTATACTATTTTTGACGATTTTCAGCCTGAGTGCATGGGCTCAAAAAGCAGATGCCATACTAGGTTCGTGGGCAAATGAAAATGGACAGGATCATATATTGATATACAAACGCGGGGATAAATTTTTTGGCAAACTTGATTGGATAAAAGTCCCGAATGATGAGCAGGGTAAACCCAAAACGGACAAAAATAATCCAGATCCTGCACTACGCTCGCGCCCCGACCTCGGGCTGGAACTATTGAAAGGCTTTACCTTTGATGGTGATAATGTATACACTGGCGGCACTGTTTACGACCCCAAAAACGGCAAAACATACAGCTGCAAAATGACATTGGATGGCAATACCCTGAAGATACGCGGCTATATTGGCATATCGTTATTTGGCCGCTCTGTAACTTGGACACGTGTAAAATGAAACATCAACTACTATTTTTATTTCTCTTGATTTTTGCTTCCGGCCTAAAGGCCCAGCACATCGAAACGTTGCAAGAAGGTAAATCAACAAGCATACGCGGATTATCTGTCGTAGATGATCATGTTGCCTGGATAAGCGGCAGCAAAGGCACCATAGCCATTACCACCAACGGTGGCAAAACCTGGGACTGGCTACAAGTAAAAGGTTTTGAAAATGCCGACTTCCGGGATATTGAAGCCTTTTCTTCTAAAGAGGCTATCATCATGAGTTCTGGTACACCTGCCCTTATATTAAAAACCACGGATGGCGGACAAAACTGGAAAGTAAAATATAAAAACACAGATACAGCCTGTTTTTTTGATGCAATGGACTTCTCTGACAGACTGAATGGCTATGTATTAGGAGACCCGATAGACGGCAAATTTGTTTTGATGGAATCTAAAAACGGTGGAGAAACATGGGACACATTTAGAAAATGTCCGATTGCATCAAGAGATGAGGCTGCCTTTGCAGCCAGCGGCACTTGTTTGAGAGTGGAAAAAAATAGATTGACTATAGTGACTGGCGGAAGCAGAAGCCGGTTAATCGAGTATTCAACCAGCAGCAATTTATGGGATTATTCGCCCTTGCCCATTTTGTCCGGAAAATCAAGCCAGGGTGCGTTTTCATTTGCATGGTCAACTAATGGGTCATCAAGGGTTTTTATCGGGGGCGATTATGCTAACGATAAAAAAACAGACTCGGTTGCTTCATACATTGCTAACCATTCTAATTTAATTAAACCCGCAAACCAGGGCCCGGCCGGTTTTCAATCCTGTGTCGAATATATTTCAGGCGAAACTTTTCTTTCAACCGGCACTCCGGGAAGCAATATAACAACTGATGGTGGCAAAACATGGACCAAAATTGACGATACCAGCTATAATGTGTGCCGTAAAGCCAAGCATGGCAAACTGGTTCTTTTAGCTGGAAACAGTGGAAAAATCGGCATTTTTAAGATGTAGTTTATTGGTTATTAAGCGCTTATTTTATACTTGAAAATTTATTTAAAATAGGTTTGCAAGCAATATCAATAAACTCTATATTTGCACCACTTTAACGGAAACGTAAAAGTTGATTCCGTAGCTCAGCCGGTAGAGCATAACACTTTTAATGTTGGGGTCCTGGGTTCGAGTCCCAGCGGGATCACAAAAAGCCTCACAATTGTGGGGCTTTTTTGCGTTTGCTGTCATTTAAAGCTCATCAAGACTCCTTTTAAAGCTCATTTATTAATTAATTTGAGCTGGAATTTATATTTAATTGAGCTACAATTAAATTAGAGCTCAATTAAAACTTAAATACGGCTCAAAATTTCAATATTATGAGCTATATTTAAAAACAATTTGAGCTTAAGGGGTATATGACTGAAATAACTAAAAATTTGCTAGCTTATATAAAAAACAACCCATTAAAATCATCCAAAGAAATTTTTGATGGCTTAGGGAACACTTATAGCTATGCTACAGTTAAACGTGCCTTATCAAAACTTGCGGAAGAAAACCTGGTCTTGATCGAAGGGCGGGGAAAAGGAACAAAATATCGGTTTAGTCCTTCTTATGAATTATTAAGCGATATTGATGTTGACAAATATTTCAGCCGGGAACAAGATGAAAGACAAATAAAGGACACCTTTAACTTTTCACTTATTCCTGAAATTTTATCAGGAGCCCAATTGTTTACAGCGCAGGAATATCAGCAATTAGAGGCTTTGCAGGCAAAATTTACAGATAACATTGCTCATCTGTCAAAACCAACTTACGAAAAGGAGATGGAACGTTTGGCGATCGATCTTAGTTGGAAATCATCACAGATAGAAGGCAATACTTATTCTTTGCTTGAAACAGAACGGCTGTTAAAGGAACAGCAAACAGCAGCAGGCAAGCCAAAGGATGACGCTACTATGCTGCTCAACCACAAAGAAGCAATCAATTTCATAATTGAAAATCCAGATTATGTGCTACCATTAAGTATACGTAGCATAGAGGACGTTCACAGCAAATTGATTAAAGATTTGGGGGTTGACCGGAATATACGCCAACGAAGGGTCGGCGTTACAGGTACAAATTATAAACCGTTGGATAATGAACATCAAATTCGAGAGGCTTTAGAAGATATGTGCCGATTGATCAATGCCAGAGAAAATGTATTTGAAAAATCCCTTTTCGCCTTAGTCTTACTTTCTTATATTCAGGCTTTCAACGATGGAAATAAGAGGACTGCAAGAATTGTAAGCAATGCCATATTGATCGCTAACCATTATTGCCCGATCTCTTTTCGGACAGTGGATTCTGTTGAATATAAGAAAGCAATGCTGATATTTTATGAACAAAATAATATAAGCCCTTTTAAACAGATATTTAAAAGTCAGTTCGAATTTGCCGTTAATACATACTTTTAATATGATCGTAAAATTGCTTTAAACCTGTTTAAACTCGTCAATCCTTATATAAACCGGAGCTCAGCCGGTAGAGCATAACACTTTTAATGTTGGGGTCCTGGGTTCGAGTCCTATCACGATCACAAAAAGCCTCACAAACGTGGGGCTTTTTTGCATTTAAGACCATTTAAAGCTTGCCACAAAGTACTTGCAGAATTGTCAGCAACTTGCCCATTTTTAGCTTGCAATAACCAATTTAAATCACTAGTTTTAAATACCTTATGGCAATGTAACTTATCATTGTTAACATTATAAATGTTCAATTATGAAAAGGGTTTTGTACTTCCTCTGTTTCCTTGTTGCGGTTATGGTTACTAATAATGCCTCGTCGCAAAGCTTATTTAAGAAGCTCAAAGACAAGGTGGTGAATAAAGCAGTAGATAATGCAGTTGACAAAAAGATTGGCACGTCTCCGGCAGGCGAATCGGGCAATAGCAACTCCGGATCTAACGGTAAACCATCCAATAAAGGTGGTGGCGGATTAAGTAATACTACTCCCCCTGATGTGAAAGCTCAAATGGCAGAAGCTGAAACGGCCCATGCGGCTAAGAATTACAGTGATGCCCGTTATTCGTTACAGCAGGCGCTAATGGGTGTAGAGCTTCAACTGGGCCGACAGATTCTCAAATCTTTACCTGCTTCGGCAGACGCTTTACCCGTAGATACACTACAGGACGTAGTAATGAGTACCCAATGGGGCTGGAGTAATCTGAGCATTCACCGGGTGTGGAAAAAAGCTGATAAACAGTTGACAATTACCATCGGAAATGCGGGAATATATGCTGGCCTGGCTGCTTTGTATTTTACAAATGCCGGAATGGTCGAAGCCAATGGCGCTAAACAAAATTTTAAACAGGTGAGAGTTAAGGGTAACAAAGGAATTATTCAATACGAAAACAGTACAGGATATACGCTGATAGTATCGCTTGGCCAATCTTCTATGATAGTTTGGGAATGTATCAACTTTGCCAACGAGCAGGAAGTGATGTCTACCGCTAATGCATTTGATATTGACGGAATAAAAAAGATGCTTGGGGAACAATAATTTCAATCTGCAACAAAAAATAATTTATGAAAGTCTTTATAACATTAATCGCAGTCATCGCCTTTACAAGTACCTGCGTTGCACAAGATTTTACTAAAGCAATGGCAACTGCAAAATCTGCTTATGGTGCAGGTAAACTGGAAGACGCACATTTTGCACTGCAGCAGGCTATGCAGGAAGTTGATTTGATAATCGGTAAGGAAGTGTTAAAACTGTTACCTCCTAAAATGGATGTAATGGAGATCAATGCAAAGGATGATAACGTTGCCTCCAACGTGGGTTATGTTGGAGCTACTATACACCGCGTCTATGCGAAAGCGGGCAGAAAAGCCGATATTTCTATCATCAGCAATTCCCCTTTGGTTGCTATGATGAACACGATGTTGAATACGCCGCTTTTAGGGGGAATGATGCGTGATAACAAGACCAAAATTGTAAAAGTCCAGGGTTATAAAGCAAGGCTTGAAAAGCAGCCAGGCAGCACAAATGACAAAAATGATTACGAATTACAAATACCTTTAGGAAGTGCTTTGTTTACTTTTAAGGTAGATGATTGTACAGATTCACAAATACTGGAATTTGCAGAAACAATTCCCTTGCAAAAGATAGCCAAACTGATTGAATAATGATTTACGAACTTTATCATAAATTCTTCCTGAATTGTTCCTTGTTTAAATGAGCAACAAAACCCCAAAGTATTTTTGGTCACTTTTTGGATGTTTTTTTAAGATGCCTGTAAAACAGTCGTTTTGCCATCTCTGCAGAAAAAAGATAGAGCAACACAATAAGAAACATCCAGCCATAATACGATAACGGCAACCTGGCAAAACCAAGCCAATTAGCTAACGGGAGCGCCGGTATAAACAATACAAAGATCAATACAAGAATGGTAGCAATAGACAATATTTTTCCCGGAAGGCTCTTAAAAAATGGCAGTTTAGTACGCACCACCAATACAATCAGGATAGCCGATATTACCGACTCGGTAAACCAGCCGGTCTGGAATACTTTCTCTTTTGCATGCAGCAGGTAAAGAAGCACGCCAAAAGTGAGGTAATCAAACACAGAGCTTAATAAGCCAAAAATGATCATAAAACGCCGGATAAAACCGAGATCCCATTTTTGAGGGGATTTGATATTTATCTCGTCTACACTATCCGTTGCGATGGCCATTTCAGGAAAATCTGTAAGCAAATTTGTTAGCAATATTTGTTTAGGCAGCAAGGGCAAAAAAGGCATGATCAAAGACGCTCCGGCCATGCTGAACATATTTCCAAAATTTGCGCTCGTGGCCATAAAAATGTATTTCATGGTATTGGTGAAAGTTTTGCGCCCTTCCACTATCCCGTCAACCAATACATCGAGGCTATTACTTAACAGTACAATTTCAGCTGCCTCTTTTGCCACATCAACTGCGGTATTTACAGATATGCCCACATCGGCTATATGGAGCGCAGGTGCATCATTAATGCCATCACCCATAAAACCTACTACGTTGCCAGCTTTTTTCAGTATGGCGATGATCCGCTCCTTCTGATCGGGTTCAACCTCGGCAAAAATGTCTGTAACCGCAGCCTTATGCATCAGCGCGGTATTACTTATTTTATGAAGATCGGCACCTGTGAGAATGTTGGGTTGTTTGAGCCCGACCTGCATTGCCAGGCTTTTGGCGACCAGCGCATTATCGCCGGTAATAATTTTCAAACTCACGCCAAGTTCATTCAATTTTCCGATGGTGACATCAATACCTGGTTTAGGCGGATCGAATAAAACAATAAAGCCCAGGAATATCATTTCATGCTCATCGTCCCTCGAAAATTTAGTTGCTTTATCCACAACCTTGTAGGCTACGCCTAATGTCCTGAACCCGGAATTACTTAATTGATGATATTGTTCGTTTATCTGCTTACGGTATTTATCAATACTAACTATGCCCTTTGATGTTTCAGCCTGGTTGCAAATATCCAGTATCACATTCAGTGCACCTTTGGTAATAGCAATATTCTGATTCCCATCTGTCACCTGGATGCTAAGGCGCTTACGGATAAAGTCATAGGGTATTTCTGCTTTAACAACAAATTTATTTGAAGCATCATGGTACGATGTGCTAATGGCCTGGTCTATGGGGTTATGAAAGCCCTGTTGCATCGAAGCATTCAGCCAGGCATATTGCAAAACTTTTTCGTTATGGTTCCCGTCGATATCCAGCGCATCCTTTAGATTTACTTTACCCTCGGTAATAGTGCCGGTTTTATCGGAGCAGAGAATATTCATGCTCCCGAAATTCTCTATAGATGACAGGCGCTTAACAATAACCTGCTTCTTCGCCATACGCCGCGCGCCTGTTGAAAGATTGACGCTAATGATCGCCGGCAAAAGCTGAGGTGTAAGCCCTACTGCCAGGGCAAGCGAAAACAGGAATGAATCTAAGGGCGGCTTATGGAGATATACATTGATAGCAAATATGATAAT
>DATHLW010000269.1:0-3512 GCA_035487675.1 Mucilaginibacter sp.
TTATTACCTGGCTGTACAAAATATTCAAGGGTAATTTATGGTACCTAATATTCTTTCACCTGCTATATGATACCTTTATGCTGACGATGATTTGGCTGGGTAAAGTATAGTTCATTAAGTTGATTAAGTTAAGATGACTCTAAAACTTATTCAACTTAATCTAACCAAATCAACTCAAGCAACAGATATCATCATTATAATACCCGGTCATTTGTAGTATTGACTGCAAAAAATTAGGTTTGTAGCTTTAGAAATTAATATGCCTATTACCAAAGCTACCTTAGCCGATGCAGCCGAACTCACCCAATTGGTTAACAGTGGCTATCGTGGTGAATCATCAAAAAAGGGATGGACAACGGAAGCCAACCTGCTCGATGGTATCCGTATTGATGAATTGACGATGATCAAATATTTCCAGGATCCGTATATCACTATACTAAAATACACCAATGATGAAGGCCGGATAATAGGCTGTGTGTACCTGGAAGTAAAAGGCGAACGCTTGTATTTGGGTATGCTTACTGTATCACCGATTTTACAAGCAAACGGGATTGGACGGCAGCTACTGCACGAAGCAGAAATTGTTGCCACTGAGCTTAAATGTAATTCTATTTTTATGACCGTTATTACTGTCCGTCAGGAATTGATACAATGGTACGTGCGCAGGGGCTACCAGGCTACAGGAGAAATATTACCGTTCCACGAAGGCACAAGGTTTGGTGTTCCTACGCAAAAAATCGAATTGGCAGTGCTTGAGAAAGAAGTGTGAGATCGCTTCTTTAGTGATTTTTAAGTTCAAACAATATCCGTTCAGCTCATTGCCGCTGGGCCTAGTTACTTTTCTCTTGATAGAAAAGTAACCAAAAGATCAAGACAGAAAAAAGCTTCTGCCCGCCCTGCCGGTTCTTTACGCCTTTTCCGTGCTGCGCACATTGCAAAGGCTAAACCGTCATTCCCGCCATACGCCTGGCCCGCTTTTCTGTCAGGCCTTTACCCGCTTTTGTTTTGGGTTTTATTTAATGTGGTTGCATTTATAATGTTTCCCCGTCAGCAGAACAGCTTCGGGCGAAATCAGGCAGAACGATGTTGGGTTGTGCGGCTGCAGGGGCATTAGGATTTTGCTGAAGCCTGGATGGCGGGTGTCCGCCTTTAGGCGGAGGGCAAAATCATCCGGCCCCAGGTTCTGCGTGATTTGCCGGGCAAAGGCCTTGTGCGGCAAAGAAGCCTTTCTGCTGACTTGATTTTTTGTTACTTTTTGATCAAGCAAAAAGTAAAGAAGCCTCCGCGGCAATTGAGCGGCCTAATATCTTATTTAGCACCACATATTATAATTACAGCATCAACCCCAATACTTCTTCCAATCGCTCCACATGCCTGAAATTATCATGTTCCAACTTGGTTTCAACATGCTCATGCGCCCAGGTGGTGTGATACGGTATATGAATAGCATGCCCGCCTATATTTAATACCGGAATAACATCCGACTTTAACGAATTGCCGATCATCATAAACTCATCCGGCGGGATATCCAGGTGCCTGATCAGTTTTAAATAATCATCTTCTCCTTTTTCAGACATGATCTCAATATGGTGAAAATAATGGCTCAATCCCGATTTTTTAAGTTTACGCTCCTGGTCAAGCAGATCGCCTTTGGTAGCTACCACAATACGGTAAAGACACTGCAATTCTTTCAATACTTCTTCAACATTATCAAGCAGTTCGATAGGTTCATTCAGCAACTCCTTGCCATAGCCTATGATCTTCTCGATTGCTTCGTTGGTGATGGTGTTGTCCGTTACTTTAAGAGCTGTCTCGATCATCGAAAGGATATAGCCTTTTATTCCATAACCATAGAGCGCCAGGTTCTCGATCTCGATCTTTAAGAGTTCGCGCGATAGGGTATGCTGTGGCAAAAACTCTTCCAGCAATTCGCAGAACTTCTTTTCGGTATTCTGAAAATAAGGTTCATTTACCCAAAGGGTGTCGTCGGCATCAAAGGCGATCACTTTAATATTCATCATCTCACAATTTGATGCAATTATAAGTTATTGGGTTGACTCACACCTTACTGGACGGATTTTTTGATAAATTTTAAGAAATGATGCAACCGTTTTCAAAAAGTGTCGTCTTATAATCAAAGTGCTCAAAGAAAATTCGTTTAAAATGGAAGAAGTACTGCCCGAATTAAAGGATTTTATTGCCGGATACTGCGAACGTTATAAGATACAGAAGGTTGATCCGGACGCATTGACAGTTGATACCAGTATCGATCTGGACCTGGATATTTTCGATATCGAGATCGATCTTTTCCTGGCCGAGTTTGCCGATACTTTCCGTATTGACAGCTCAAAATTTACCTGGTATAAATATGGATACCCGAAAGGGTCGATGGGGGTGGAGGTGATAAAGACGGTATTTGGTTATCGTTCTACCTGGGTAAAAAAGGTCGCTAATAAGATATATACGCCAAAATTCAGGGTGCAAAACCTGCAGGAAGCCATGAAAACGGGCAGACTGGTATAAGTGAGGAGGATGTAATGCAGGGAACGGAGTGGTTCCGGCTGGTGGGTCAGCTTTCAAATTCTAAGCCTGCTTGTCCGGGATTGCTCCATTCCCTGCAATCAACCGTTAAAACGCACTAAACACCATCTTATTGTCCTTGTCAAGCCGTACATTTTTTACTTCACCAGTCCCCTGGAAATTGTAGCCTATCCCAATGATATTCTCAGTATATAAAGGCCTTGGAGACTCATATACAAGCTTGTCGTTTACAAAATATTGTATCTTGTTGCCGGTACTTTTGCAGGCAACTTTTGTCCATTGCGAAAAATCAACACCAAAGCCGGACAGGTCATTATCCTTGCCCGAGATAAAATAACCACCGTTCAATAACCGCAGGTCAGACACGCAGCCTTTAGCTGATAACTGCACAATAACCGGTGTATTATCCGTAAAAAGGATGATGCTGGTAAACTGGCAAGCTGCGGCACCTTCGCTGAAAATGTTTTTGATCTCGGTTGTAAAGGAGAATTCTTTAAGCGGAACCGGTTCGAAATTACCCACGTTATAATATTCTACATTAGGAGGCTGCGGTCCAAGAGGGATGTTTTTTTGATAGATGAGCGATGACGGGACCTTCATGCCATCCTTGCTCATAAATTCCTTTTGGTCAAGGTAAACAGGAATAGGATAATGCGCGATTAAACCAAGCCAGCCGGTTGTTGGTATCATCAGCAGGTTTTCCTTTACCACCTTCTTGTTGATACCCAATTTGGCATGATAAAAACCAGGACGGTAATACACCGAAGTATATTGATGCCTGTTCTTGTCTATGGTTACGCGCGTATCCGGGTCCCAGGATTGCTGGATGAAAACCGAATCGCCGGGATTGGTTTTTACATCATAGGTGAATATTACTGAATTGGGGATAGACCGCGTAACAGGCTTTATATTAAACAAGTAGGGCCCTTTGGGTGTTGGTGGTGTCTTCTTTGCATAAATGCCTAATAAGC
>DATHLW010000270.1:0-7485 GCA_035487675.1 Mucilaginibacter sp.
AAACTCAGCTACCCCAGTTAGGTAAGGATCCGGTTAGCGTTATCGTAAAAGCAATGACGCTTGAGGAGAAGGTACAACTCGTTACAGGCACGGGCCTGCGATTTGCGGGCAGCGGGCCGGTAGTCGGCGAGGCCGATGGGCGGGTGCCCGGTGCAGCTGGGAATACCATGAATATCAAACGTTTTGGAATACCCGGAACGGTATTAGCGGACGGGCCCGCCGGAGTGCGGATCGATCCTTTTCATAAAGGCGACAGCACAAAGTCTTATTATGCAACAGCATGGCCCGTAGGAACGCTGCTGGCATCCTCCTGGGATACCGTATTGGTTAAAAAAGTCGGCATTGCCTTCGGCAATGAGGTCAAGGAATATGGCGTAGATGTGATCCTTGCGCCGGGAATGAATATTCAAAGGAATCCCTTGAACGGCCGAAACTTCGAATATTATTCTGAAGACCCAGTGGTGACCGGTTATATAGCTGCGGCGATGGTAAAAGGGATACAGTCAAATGGCGTGGGAACTGCTATCAAGCACTTTGTTGCAAACAATATAGAAACTAACAGATCATTCATAAACGCCATTATCAGCGAGCGGGCATTGCGTGAAATCTATCTTAAAGGTTTTGAAATTGCAGTGAAGAATGCCCAACCCATGACGGTGATGAGTTCATATAACAAGGTTAACGGCACTTACACGTCCGAACGGTATGACCTGCTTACCACCATCCTGAGAAATGAATGGGGATTCAAAGGAATGGTTATGTCGGATTGGTATGGCGGAAGGGATGCAGCGGCACAGATGAAGGCCGGCAATAATCTGATCGAGCCCGGAAGTAAATCAAAACAGCAGATGATCATTGACGCGATAAAAGATGGTAGTCTACAAGAAAGCGATCTTGACCGGAATGTGGAAGAAGTACTGAATTATATTCTTAAGACGCCATCATTTCGTAATTATCGCTACTCAAATGCCCCTGACTTGAAAGCACATGCCCTCATCGCCAGGAAAGCTGCATCTGAGGGAATAATTCTGCTAAAAAATGAAGGCAATGCTTTGCCGATAAAGAAAAACATGAGACTCGCATTATTTGGAATAGGATCGTATGAAACCATCCGGGGTGGAACGGGGAGCGGCGAAGTAAATACGCCTTATAATGTGAGCATATTTGAAGGCCTGACTAACGCGGGATTTCAAACTTCTGGAAAGTTGTCCGAATTGTATAAGGCATTTATTAAGAATGACCAAAAGGCGCATCCCAAAAAAGGAATGACAATAAACGCTCCACGCATGATACCGGAAATTGGTGCTACAGATTTACCAATAACGGAAGCGGCCGAAAACAACGATATGGCCATATTTACCATCAGCAGAAATGCGGGGGAAGGTACTGACAGAAAAGTTGATAATGATTTTAACTTGTCGGCTACTGAAACCGCCAATTTGAACGCGGTTGCCAATGCCTTCCACGGAAAACACAAAAGTGTAGTCGTTGTGCTCAATATTGGCGGCCCAATTGAAACAGAAAGTTGGCGAAACAAGGTAGACGGCATTTTGCTGGTATGGCAGCCGGGTGAGGAAGGCGGAAACGCGATTGCTGATGTGATGAGCGGCTTTGTTAATCCTTCGGGAAAACTGGCCGTCACCTTCCCCGCAAAATACGAGGATGAACCCTCAGCCCAAAATTTCCCTGGCGAACCAGGGCCAAAGATACCAACTGAGGCTATTTACAAGGATGGCATCTACGTAGGTTATCGCTATTTTAATTCGTTTCATGTGCAGCCTGCATTTCCTTTTGGATTTGGCTTAAGCTATACCAAATTTAAATACAGCAATTTGAAACTAAGCTCAACCAGTTTCAACGGCAACTTAACCGCAAAGGTAACGGTTACCAACACGGGCAGCCAACGGGGTAAAGAAATAATACAGCTATACCTAAGCGCACCGCACCAAAAAATGGATAAACCAGATGAAGAATTAAAAGGCTTTGTAAAAACAATGCTGCTGAAACCAGGTGCATCGCAAACTATTACGTTTTCGGTTAAGGCAGTCGACCTTGCCTCCTTCGATAGCGCACGATCATCATGGGTAGCTGAGGGCGGCAAGTATATTTTAAAAATCGGCAGTTCAAGCGAGGATATCAAACTTTCCGACACATTTAGTTTGAACAAAGAAATTATTGTTGAAAAAGTTCATAAAGCACTTATGCCTGAGGTAGAGATAGATGAACTTAAACACAAAGGGAAATAAAGAAAATTTTAAAAAAGCATAAAATGAAAAGTTTAAGATTTACCAAAAGCTTATCGTCATCCTCCAGGCTTATGTTAAGCGTTTTTACTATGTTAGTTTTGGGCATTTCGGTTGCCCGGGCACAGAATAGTTTGATACACAGCGCCGACCTGGCGAAAGAATTTAAAACGAGCGATACATTATTCAGACAGCCATACATAGATGTGGATGAATGGCGTGACAAACCGGTCAGGCACAGGTACATTCACGGAGGCTTTAAGGGCACCAGCTCAAAGTTCTCGTTTTATTTCCCGCAAAAAGAAAAATATCAGGGACACTTTTTTCAGTACATTACCCCCTTCCCTGATAGCGAAAACGGTTCCCAGGGAAGAACCGGTGAGGAAGACAAAATAGGATTTTGCCTAAGTAACGGTGCTTATTTCGTTGAAACGAACGAGGGAGGAAATTTCAGCTTTACTAATCCAGCTAAATCGGACCCTTCATTGGCAGCCTACCGGGTAAATGCGGCATCGGCCGAGTTTTCTCGCGTGGTAGCAAAGCAGATATATGCATGTAAGCGCCCATATGGGTATGCCTTTGGTGGGAGCGGCGGTGCTTATCGCACCGTTGGCGGCTTTGAAAGTACAGATGGGGTTTGGGATGGAATAGTTCCTTATGTATTGGGTTCAGACGAAGCCATTCCAAACGTATTTACGGTCCGGATGTATGCTATGACTGTTTTGAGGGATAAGTTCCCTCAAATTGTTGATGCCATCGAACCGGGTGGAAGCGGCGACATGTACGCGGGTCTGAATGATAAGGAAAAGTCAGTCCTTCAGGAAGTTACCAAAATGGGTTTCCCTGTAAGAAGCTGGTTCGGATATAAAAACCTGGGGATTCAGGGATTTTCGGTGTTATACCAGTCAATCGTTCGTATAGACTCAAAATATTTTGATCATGACTTCTGGAGCGTGCCTGGTTACCGGGGATATGATTCTCCTGCATCATTAATAAAAGGGCGGATTCAGCAAACGAATATCTCAAGGCGCCGATAGAGATTGACCAGGCGGTGAGTTTAGGACTGGCAAAGCCGGTATCGGCGCAAGACCGCGGTACGGCAGATGCAGCCTGGAAAAGTGTTGGAGGAGCGCAGGGGGGTATGCCTGTTGCTCTTCAATTGCAGGACAAGCTTAAGGACATTTATTTCCTGGGCGGCGATTTGATCATCAAAAGCGGCCTTGCCGCTGGAAAAGTGCTGACGATAACTAAGATCATGGGTGACAAGGTGGTTTTTGGCCCGGTCGACCCAGCTGTAGTTGCAAAACTTAAGGTCGGGGATTCGGTGATAGTCGACAATTCAAACTTCCTGGCGATACAAACCTATCACCGCCACCAGGTGCCGGGTAAAGAGTATTATGTATGGGATCAGTTTCGCAATGCAGACGGCACCCCTAAATACCCGCAACGCCCTCTTTTGTTGGGGCCATTGTTTACCAAAGGAGCGGCCGGTATCATACCAACAGGCAAGTTCAAGGGTAAAATGATCTTACTGGAGTCACTTTGGGATCGCGAAGCTTTTCCATGGCAAGCAGATTGGTACCGTACGAAGGTAAAGGCAAACCTCGGCGAAAGTATGGATAATAACTTTAGAGTGTGGTTTACCGATCGTGCCCTCCATGGCGACATATCATTAGAAGATGATCCAACCGAAACCGTTAGTTACCTCGGCGTATTGCAACAAGCGCTTCTTGACTTGAGTGCCTGGGTGGAGAAAGGAGTAGCTCCAGCGGCAAGTACCAATTACAAAATAGTCGAAGGCCAGGTAGTAGTTCCAGCTGTAGCAAATGAACGACATGGAATACAACCTACAGTCATGTTAAAAGCAAACGGCAGTAAGCGCGCCGAAGTAAAAGTTGGTCAAATAGTAAGGTTTACTGCAGTTGTAAATGTACCTGCACATATGGGCAAGGTGGTCAAAGCTGCCTGGAACTTTGAAGGGTTGCATGAGGACTTCTTTCAAAAGGGCGGTGACTTTCATGGATGGAATTTTGTAACTTCCGGTGTCTTTCCGATTGCTGCCAAATGGACCGCAATTAACAAAACGGGTTCTATTGTTATAGCAACTACAAGATATAAGTTTTCAAAACCCGGAACCTACTTCCCAACGTTAAGAGTAGCGTCTCAGCGGCAAGGAAATGCCAATACGGTATTTACCCGTATTCAAAATCTGGACAGAGTAAGGGTGGTAGTTAAATAAAACACAACATCAAATCCTTGGCAATATGAGAAAGCCCGAAATAAATAAAAGCATCAAATGCAAGAACTGTGGCTTTGAATTTAACGGAAACTTCTGCAATAATTGCGGGCAGGATGCTAAGGTTGGAAAATTAGATAGTCACTTCATTTTGCACGAGTTGGAACATGGGATTCTGCACGTTGACAGCGGCATTTTATTTACTCTTGGAAAGCTCCTCACTAACCCGGGCAGGTTTTTGAAAAACTATATAAGAGGCGAGCGTGTCAGGCATTTTAAACCGTTCGCCTTCCTGGTCATCATATCCGGAGTTTATGCTTATGCCTCCCATTATTCCAGGGAGGCTAATTTTATTAACTACAAAAGTCCAAATCATAATGTCAACATAGCGGTCTCTATTTTAAATCATTGGGCGAATGAACATTACTTAATTGTTTTATTAGCGACCTTACCGTTGACATCACTTATCTATTTCCTGATTTTTAAGGGTTATCGAATCACTTATTTGGAGCATTTGGTAATTAATTCCTACCTCAGTGGGGTAAGAATTATCGCGCGACTTGCACTGTTACCCTTTTTATATTTTGTCAATGACAGAAGTATAGCAGGTTTGGAATTTGCGGCTGATCTTTCGATTCCTGCACTTTTTTCTGTTTGGGCTTATACAGTTTATGTTGGCCCGGGGAAAAATGTTAGTCACTTTTTTCTATCTTTTTTCGCCTATTTAATTACTATAATAGTTAACATCGGACTTATTGGCGGATCCTTGTACATACTTAGCCACGTCTTCCCATCAAATTGATTGCTATAAATATCGGAGGATGGTCCCAGTTAGCCCTTTTCAGCATCGTTCAGTTGTCACCTGATTCGCTAAAAGGAACAATAGAGTTTACTTTGCTGATAGGCATAGCGTTTTTAATCGCCGCGCCTATAGCTTGGTATCTTATGCATAGCTGGTTGCAGCAGTATACATACCATATCAACTTAGGCACGGAAATTTTCGCCATAACCGTTATAGGTCGATCATGATCGCGTGGGCAACTGTAGGTTATACGGCCGTCAAACCTGCGTTGGCCAATCCAGCAAGAAGTTTGCGCATTGAGTAGGAATTGAGTACGATCGTTTTAAGCATTGACGACGAAAATAATAGGGTAAGGAAAGCAAGAGAGTTGTTATTAGCCGGAGACATTTACGGTGGTGATTTCAAGATAATCAAATCTGAAAGTGAACACAAGATTGAAAGATTGGAAACGAAACTATCAGAAGTTATTCAGAACCAAAATGCATTCATCGATATTGAGCCTATTGTTAACACCGCAATCGACCGTTTAACCAAGCTCGACGTAATATACTATCAATCAGACAATTCGGAAAAAAGAGAGTTAATTGGTTCGATGTATGCCGAAAAGTTCACTTTTGAAGACCTTCAACATCGAACCGCTAAAACAGGCGATTTATACTCTTTTATTTACTTGATTAACAGCGAATTAGAGAAGAAAAAAAGAAGGGCAAGCGACAAAAATTTGTGCTTGCCCAGTCTGGCTCCTGAGGCTGGGCTCGAACCAGCGACCCTCTGATTAACAGTCAGATGCTCTAACCGGCTGAGCTACTCAGGAATCATTTTCCGGTTTGGAGTGTGCAAAAGTATGATTTCTGAGGTAATTTCGCAATGCTTGTTTTAAAAAATATTTACTTTTTTTACCATACCTAACCTAAATACTTGATTTTGAGCTTCTCACTTATCTCAGGATGATTTTTAAGGGAATGATAATACTTGACTGATTTCATTTTTTTAATATGTAACTCTATGTTAACAGCTTGTTTTCTACTTACGCATTCAATTACATAATATATTTCCCATGGTATTCCTGCCTTAGTTGAGGAATTTGAGAATACTGCTGAATTATGCTTTTCTAAACGCTTCTCTAAATCTTCAGTTTGCCCCTCGTAATATTTCCCAATTGATGCTGAATATAATATATAAAAAAAATGTCATTAGTTAAAAGCGCATATAAGAAGTTTTATTGAATATTAAAGGCGACCCTCTGATTAACAGTCAGATGCTCCCCCGATAGCTATCGGGGCCGGCTGAGCTACTCAGGAATCATTTTCCGGTTTGGAGTGTGCACAAATATGATTTCCGGCTTAATTTCACAATATTTGCCACAAAAAAATTTAAAATATTATTTAATGAGTTTGTTAGTTATTGGTTCCGTGGCATTTGACGCTATCGAAACGCCCTTTGGTAAAACGGATAAAATTGTTGGTGGGGCTGCTACGTATGCCAGTCTTGCTGCATCTTACTTTTGTGATCATGTGAAAATTGTAGCTGTGGTAGGTGACGACTTCCCGCAGAGTGAAATTGATGATTTTAATAATCATCATATAGACACAGAGGGCCTCCAGGTAAAAAAAGGTGAAAAATCATTTTTTTGGAGCGGTAAGTATCACAATGACATGAATAGCCGGGATACGCTGGTCACTGAACTTAATGTGCTGGGTGATTTCGACCCGGTTATCCCCGATTCGTACCAAAACTCCGAGTTCCTGATGCTGGGTAATTTATCACCACAGGTTCAGCAGACAGTGATCCATCGTTTAAAGAAGCGTCCTAAGCTGATCGTAATGGATACCATGAATTTTTGGATGAACATTGCGCTGGATGATCTGCTGGAAGCCATCAAGCTAATTGACGTATTGACTATTAACGACGAAGAAGCCCGTCAATTGTCAGGTGAATACTCATTGGTAAAAGCAGCCAACAAAATTTTGACTATGGGACCAAAATACCTTATCATCAAAAAAGGCGAGCATGGCGCTTTACTGTTTGGTGAAGGGGGAATATTTGCTGCCCCGGCACTCCCTCTTGAGGAAGTGTTTGACCCTACTGGAGCCGGTGATACTTTTGCAGGCGGATTTATCGGATATATGGCCAAAGTAGGTGCGGTGAATTTTACCAACATGAAAAATGCCATTATTTTTGGCTCAGCCCTAGCATCGTTTTGT
>DATHLW010000271.1:0-5946 GCA_035487675.1 Mucilaginibacter sp.
AGAGGCAGGGACAACCCTTGTGCTTGTAACCCATGATCTGGAGCTGGCCGCCAAAACACAACGTATTATCCGTATCAAAGGGGGCAAACTAGCCGCCGATGATAAAACTACCTTAAACGCTTAACAGGTTATGGATAATATCCCGGTAAATTACAAACGCAGGCTCAACATCCCCTGGCTTTTTGAAATGGCCTGGCGCGACAGCCGCCGAAACCGCTCTCGGTTATTCCTATTCATCTCATCCATCATATTTGGTATCGCCGCATTGGTGGCTATTTATTCCTTTGGTTTTAACCTGAAAAAGGATGTAGATAACCAGGCAGCGACGCTTATCGGCTCCGATTTGTCCATCTACAGTAATAAACCTGTGGATGCGTCCATGAAGCCATTAATTGATTCATTAGGTGATAGGCGCTCGCAGGAGAAAAGCTTTGCTTCGATGATCCTTTTCCCAAAAAGTGGTGGAACAAGGCTGGTGCAAGTGCGTGCCCTGCAAGGCGAATTTCCATATTATGGTAGCCTTGAAACAACGCCGGTAAATGCTGGTATAAATTTTAAGAAAGGCAAAAGAGCATTGGTCGATCAAACCCTGATGCTTCAGTTCAATGTTAAAGTGAATGACTCGATCAAAGTCGGCAACGTCACCTTCCTGATAGCCGGGGCGTTAAATAAAGCACCGGGACAAACCAATATATCCTCGGGCATTGCGCCTATCGTTTATATCCCGATGCAGTACCTGGACAAAACCGGCTTGTTGGAAAAAGGTAGCCGGATTAACTATAATTTTTATTATAAGTACGACCATAAGGTCGATATGACCAAACTGGCCAAAAGTCTGGACCCACGCCTGGATAAAGCCGGAATGAATTACGATACCATCGATACAAAAAAGGAAAGCACAGGGCGGGCCTTTGGAGATCTTACAAAGTTTTTATCTCTTGTTGGGTTTATCGCTTTATTGTTGGGTTGTGTGGGTGTGGCTAGTGCAATTCATATTTACGTGCGCGAAAAGATTGCATCAATTGCCATAATGCGTTGTTTGGGTGTAAAAGCCTATGAGGCGTTCCTCATCTACCTGATACAGATCGCATGTATAGGGTTGATTGGTTCTGTGATCGGCGCAGTGCTGGGTAGTTTTGTACAGCACCTGATGCCTTATGTATTTAAAGATTTTCTGCCGATATCCATTTCAACAGATATTTCATGGATGGCTATTGCACAGGGGATACTTTTAGGTGTGATCATCTCGATACTATTTGCCTTGCTGCCGCTCATCGCCATTCGTAATATATCGCCGCTGAATACTTTAAGGATATCCTACGAAAACCTGAACCTGCTGCGCGACCCGCTTCGGTGGCTGGTTTATTTACTGATCGTATTGTTTATCATGACATTCACTTACCTGCAGTTGGATAGCTGGATAGCAAGCGTATTTTTTACAATAGGCATTTTTATTGCATTCCTGATATTGACATTAATCGCCAAACTGCTGATGTATCTGGTCAGGATATTTATCAAAAGTACCTGGAGCTATTTATGGCGGCAGGGTTTTGCCAATCTGTACCGGCCAAATAATCAAACTATTATCCTCATCGTATCCATCGGTTTGAGCACGGCTTTTATATGCACATTATTTTTTATCCAGAGCATGTTGGTAAAGCAGGTAGCTATTTCAGCAAGTACCAACCAGGCTAATATGATCTTGTTTGATATTCAGAACAGCCAGGAAAAAGGCGTTGCAGCACTTGCACGACAACGTCATTTACCGGTATTGCAGCAGGTGCCTGTGGTGACCATAAGGCTCGAAAAGGTCAATGGCAAGACTGAGGCTGATATAAAAAAGGATACTACTTTGCATATATCCTCCCATGTTTTCGCTAACGAGTACAGGGTTACTTACCGTGATACACTAACGCCGACTGAAAAGGTGACCGATGGCGACTGGGCAGGTCATGCATCAAAGAATAGTGAAGCTCCAATATCAGTTGAGGAACGTTGGGCAAAACATAACCACCTGAAAGTCGGCGATCATTTAACTTTTAATGTGCAAGGTATGCAGGTGGCAACAAAAATTGCCAGTATCCGCGTGGTGAACTGGAACAAGATGCAGACCAACTTCCTGGTGGTGTTCCCCAAAGGAGTGATAGACGATGCTCCACAATTCCATGTGTTGCTTACTCACGTACCATCTAAAGCTGCTTCAGCATCATTCCAGCAGGCAGTAGTGAAAAAATTCCCTAATGTATCCATGATCGATCTGGGTTTTGTACTGAGCGTATTGGATGACCTGATGAATAAACTGGGCGATATTATTCGCTTTATGGCCATGTTCAGTATCATTACTGGTGTGGTGGTGCTTATCGCCTCAGTGCGGATCAGCAAGTATCAGCGTATCCAGGAAAGCGTGTTACTGCGTACCATGGGTGCCAGCCGGAAACAGATATTGGCCATTACTGCTATTGAGTATTTCTTTTTAGGCGCGTTATCTGCAGCGACGGGTATCCTGATAGCCTTTGTTGGCAGCTGGTTATTGGCAAAATATAGTTTTGATATACCATTTAATGCCAGCATGCTACCCGCTTTATTGCTATTTTTGGCAATAGCAATACTAACCATCCTGATCGGCTTGTTTAATAGCAGGGGGATACTGAACAAACCCCCACTGGAGATTTTGAGACGGGATGTTTAGCGGTATCTAAAAGAATCTACTGAAAATGAAAAATATAAAACTTGTCTGTTGCTTTCTTTTTGTCCTTTTTCTTGCAGCTTGCGGCGACAAAAAAACATCCACTGATACACAGCAGTCAGCATCAACTACCGATTCGGCATCAACCACATCCAACAAAAAGACTATCCTGTTTTTTGGCGATAGCCTGACTGCCGGATATGGGTTAGACGACCCTTCGGAGGCATTCCCGGGTGTAATACAACGTAAAATCGATTCATTAAAACTGCCTTATGCTGTCATAAATGCAGGGGTTAGTGGAGAGACTACAGCAGGTGGTCTTGCCCGAATTGACTGGATACTGAAGCAAAAAGTAGACATCTTTGTGCTCGAACTGGGTGCCAATGACGGCTTGCGTGGGATACCTGTAGCGGAAACAACAAAAAACCTGCAGTCAATTATAGACAAAGTAAAAGCCCAATACCCGGACGCCAAACTTGTACTGGCCGGTATGCAAGTGCCTCCAAGTATGGGCAAAGATTATATTACCTCATTTAAGGACCTGTTTCCAAGGCTTGCCGAAAAGAATAAGATTGCACTGGTGCCTTTCCTCTTAGCCGGAGTAGGAGGCAATCCCAACCTAAACCAGCCCGACGGCATTCACCCCACTGCGGAAGGCGCTAAAATTGTAGCGGATAATGTTTGGAAGGTGCTAAAGGTAAATTTATAGCGCCCAGTAAGGTTTTGGCAAACAAATCTTAATTTTCCCGTTGGAAAAATTTCTTAAAAATATAAGGCCTGGTCATTCTGTCTAGTTGCTCCTGCAAATATTTTTGCCAGTTGTTAAAATCGCGTCCCGTATATCCTGACGGAACAATCGGCTGATGGGTAAACGTTCGTTTCATTTTCGTAATCTTTTAGTTAATAAATCGTGTTTTTGAATGATATATTAGCCGGGGCTTCCAGATATAATGGAGGCCACTCTTTACCCCTTTAAAATCTTCTTTGGGGTATCAGAAAATAATATGCATATTCTGTGCCAAATAACTGATAGCCAATTGTATGACAGGTATTTTACTTATAAAAAGGTGTTGAAAAGGGGGCTGTTTTCACTTTAAATAGTCTTTATTTTTCTTTGAAAATGTGGAAGTTAACATGGTGTGGAAAACTATCAATTCACTCTCCGTTTGAATATTGTCATTTTTGATAAACACTTGGTAATTATGAGATCATTGGCTGAGTTAAGAACCGAAGCCGCTGAATTACAACTAAAGATCAGGAAGTTGTTGTTAGGAAAAAACAGCTTCGAGGAAGGTATCGCCGATAAATTGACTGTAATTTCCACTATTACCACCCTTCGCGAACAGCTTGTAAAGATCCAGGTGGAGGTCAGGCAGAGATTCCCGGATGCGGAATAAAATACCCAATTTTTCATAATATCGGTTTCGTAAAAGATTAATTATCTTTATGGTACAGGTCTATTACCATATGTCAGCAGGAAATAATCTTACAACCAAGCCTTCAGAACCTGATAAGGTTGATGCTTACATGGCAAAGCTGGATTATCCTTTAAAAGACGTCGTGCAAGCTCTGCGCGAACTTATTTTGGGTACAGATGCCGAGATTGGAGAGGAAGTAAAATGGAACGCGCCAACATTCTTTTACTCCGGTGAAATGCGGCCTTTTAACCCAAAGGAGTATAAACGGCACCTCATTGTATTCAACCTGTTCAGGAAGGATTGCGTACGCCTGGTATTCCCAAGTGGTGCAAAAGTAAATGATAAATCCGGCCTGCTCGAAGGCACTTACGCTGATGGCCGCCGTTTGGCCCTGTTTTACAGCATGGATGATGTGGGTGCCAAAAAGGAAGTTATGCAGCGGGTGATAAAAGAATGGTTGAGGTTATTGGATAAGTAATGGATTACTTTCTTTTTACTAATCCTTCCATATCGTTTCGCCTTTTACTAACCATGAAAACCCGAATGCGAGCAATGTAGCAGACTCAAACCAAAACTCGGGTTTATAAGGAGATAATACACGATCAACTGCCGGAATTTTCAGTAGTACAATACCCAAAAGACATACTACCATAATGCACCCGTAGATAAAGTAAACAAGTTACTACTCGTTAAATGAAAAATTTCCACATGTTTTAACGGTATTTTTTCGGGTGTAATCCCCGAAGAGGGCTAAAATTATTGCCACATTTTACCTCTTATTTTAATGGAGTATTAAATTTAATGTTAATATTTGCCTATTGGATCAATAAGAAAATGAAGGTTCTTCAATTTACCATCCCGGTGGCCCACGACAAAAGCGTAATTGTGCAGCAGGACGAGCTGCCTCATTTTTATCCGCACCTGCACAGGCATAAGGAAGCACAGGTAACCTGGGTATTAGCAGGCGAGGGTACCCTGATCGCGGGTAATAATATGCACGCGTTCAAGTCGGGCGAGATCTATTTGCTTGGCGCCGATCAGCCCCACCTTTTTAAAAGTAATCCGGAGTACTTTCATCCTGATAATAAAAAGATCATCAAAACACTTACTGTATTTTTTGATCCTAACGGAAGTCTTGCTTCTTTATTCGATCTGCCCGAAATGAAGACTTTTAAGGATTTTATCCAGCAAACACAACAGGGCTTTAAACTTCCGGCGGAGCATTTGGATAAGGTATCCCGCCTCATGACGGATATTCGCAAAACCAATGGCCCTGATCAAATGATCCACTTTTTGCAATTGCTCGGTATATTGCAGGGAATCACGCCCCGCCCCGAGCCTTTGTCTGCATCTGCTATTTCACACGGGATAACAGAAAGTGAAGGAATACGGATCAGCAACATTTACAATTACATTTTACAGCATTACAGCGAGGCAGTCACCCTGGACGATGTTGCCCGCGAGGCCTGCATGACACCGCAAGCCTTTTGCCGGTACTTTAAAAAGCATACAGGGCATACCTTTGTTTCTTTCCTGAACGACATGCGTATCAACGAGGCTTGCAAAAAACTAACTGGTAACAAATACGAAAGTATTTCAGTAGTTGCTTATAAATGCGGCTTCACCAGCATCACCAATTTTAACCGTGTCTTTAAAAGTGTAATGGGAAATTCGCCAAGAGGGTATTTGGATAGTTATCTGAATAAAGTGGGGGAACTTAATTAGGTTATGATACAAATTTAAGGTTTAAACAATATTCCGTTCAGCTCATAGCCGCTGGGGCCTAGTTACTTTTCTCTTGATAGAAAAGTAACCAAAAGATCAAGACAGAAAAAAGCTTCA